>NZ_JAFLWD010000029.1:0-2534 GCF_017316105.1 Candidatus Enterococcus ikei | reverse complement strand
GTCTAAAGCCATAATCGTCCAATGCCCAAGCTGCATGTTCTCTCGATGAACCTGAACCAAAGTTATCACCAGAAATCAAAATCGTCGCATCTTTATATTGTGGTTCATTTAATGTAAACTCAGGATTTGGTGTACGGTCTGGTAAGTAACGCCATTCATCAAATAAAAACTCGCCAAAACCTGTTTTTTCGATTCGTTTTAGGAATGATTTAGGAATGATTTGATCCGTATCGATATTGTCGTTCATTAGCGGAACCGTGGTTCCTATATGTTGTGTAAATGCCTCCATTATGCACCAAGCTCCTCTCTAATGTCTCTAAATGTTCCAACGATTGCAGCAGTTGACGCCATCGCTGGGCTGCAAAGGTGCGTTCTGGCCCCTTTGCCTTGGCGCCCTTCAAAGTTTCGGTTAGATGTTGAGGCACAGTGAACACCAGCTGGTACTTGGTCTGGGTTCATGCCCAAACACATGGAGCAGCCTGGTTCACGCCATTCAAAGCCTGCTTCGGTGAAGATTTTATCCAAACCGATTTTTTCAGCGGCTTTTCGAACGGGTCTTGAACCTGGTACTACGATTGCCGTAATGCCTTCTTTGACTTTTTTGCCTTTTACGATACGTGCTGCTTCTTCCAAATCGGATAGTCGACCATTGGTACAAGATCCGATAAAGACATAACCGATTTCAATATCTGATGGACGTTGACCTGGTTTTAGATCCATGTAGTTATAGGCGCGTTCATCATTCATATCCTTGATTTCTGGGAATGTGCCTGTGATCGGGATACCCATTTCCGGATTCGTGCCCCATGTGATGAAAGGAACCAATTCTTCCGCATTCAATTCTAGATCCACGTCATAAGTTGCATCAGGATCGCTTGGTAGTTTTTTCCAATCAGTGATTGCCGCTTCCATATCTTCTGGCGCGTATTCTCTGCCACGTACATATTCAAAGGTTTTCTCATCCGGCGCCATCATTCCCATTTTTGCGCCGCCTTCGATGGCCATGTTACAGATAGTCATGCGTTCTTCCATCGTTAGATTTTCAATCGTTTCCCCGTAAAATTCAACCGCATGTCCCACACCAAAATCAACGCCGTATTTTGCGATCAAGGCTAGAATAATATCTTTGGCATACACGCCTTTTGCAAGCTTTCCAGTGATTTTTACACCCATCGATTTTGGTTTATTCTGCCAAATACATTGTGTCGCAAAAACATGTTCGACTTCACTTGTCCCGATACCAAAAGCCAAGGCTCCGAATGCGCCGTGTGTCGCTGTATGTGAATCCCCACAAACGATGATTTTACCAGGCTGTGTCAACCCTGTTTCAGGTCCAACCATATGCACGATTCCTTGACGGTCACTGCCGTTATCACAAAGCGTTACACCAAATTCTTCACAATTTTTCTGCAAAGCTTCGATTTGTTTTTTTGCCACCAAGTCTGTGATATTAAAGATATCATGTGTTGGAACATTATGATCCATTGTGCCAAAAGTTCTATCTGGTCGACGGACTTTTCTGCCTGCTTCTCTTAGTCCTTCAAAGGCTTGTGGCGACGTTACTTCATGGATCAGATGAAGATTGACGTAAAGTAGTTGTGGTTCTCCAGCGACGCCTGATACCACATGTTGTTCCCAAAGTTTATCAAATAGTGTTTTTCCCATGCTAAGCACCTCTCAATTCTTTTAATACGGCTTCGGTAAAGTCTGTAGTTGTCGCTTTACCACCTAAGTCGGTTGTTAGAATTCCTTGATTCATGACACGATCACAAGCAGCTTCAATCTTCTGCGCTGAGTTTTCTAAGCCAAATGATTGACGTAACATCATCGCAACCGACAAAATCATCGACATTGGATTGGCGATATTTTGATTGGCGATGTCTGGTGCTGAGCCGTGGATTGGTTCGTATAATGACGGACCAGATTCGCTATGGCTAGCGCTTGGCATCATGCCAAGTGATCCTGGAATCACCGATGCTTCATCACTTAGAATATCACCAAATAGATTTTCTGTGACGATCACGTCGAAGGCTTTTGGTTTTTGGATCATGACCATCGCCGCTGAATCGACTAATTGGTGTTCTAAAATACAATCCGGAAATTCTTTGGCCACTTCTTCTGCTGTTTGACGCCATAATTTACTTGTTGCTAGGACATTAGCTTTATCGACAGAAGTGACTTTTTTATTTCTAGTTTGAGCGATTTCAAAGGCTTTTCTGATAATGCGTTGGATTTCAGCTTTTGAATAGGTACATAAGTCTGAAGCTTCAGTTTCACCTAGTTGTTTTTCCCCAAAGTAAATACCTCCTGTGAGTTCGCGGACAACAACGAAATCAACGCCTCGAACGTTTTCTTCTTTCAATGGAGATAAATGAACCACTGCATCCGGTACGGATATTGGACGGATATTGGCAAAGAGCCCCAGAGCTTTTCTTAAACCAAGTAAGCCTTGTTCAGGACGCTTTGGCGCATTGTCCCAATTTGGACCGCCGATTGCACCTAGTAAGATCGCATCGGCTTTTTCACACGCGTTT
>NZ_JAFLWD010000028.1:0-35034 GCF_017316105.1 Candidatus Enterococcus ikei | reverse complement strand
AATAAGTTTTTTTATAAAAGTATTTCAGTATTTTTTATAGTAGTTAAAAAAACTTTCGTTATTTTAAGGAGGATAACTATGAATCAAACATTACGTCAATTTAGTATCGTTTTACTTGTTACAATAATCACATTTTTTCTGCTTTTTATTTTTTTACCGCAATTTGTTTTGATTATCCTTTCATTGTTTGAGCTGATTTCTATTCTATTAAGTATGTATATTGTTTTTAAACGTAAGGATGTAACAAGCGTTAAAGTGGCTTGGGTTCTGACATTGTATTTTGTTCCAGTCGTTGGGTTGTTTGTCTATCTTTTCTTTGGGCGCAGTAACTTGAAAAGTAATGCTGTTCAAAAGCGAGAGCAGGCTAGACTGATTCGCTATGTTCAGAGGATAAACATGAAGATATTGGAACCGTTGAGTTGTTTGGAAGAGAAAAATGAGCGCTTGTCGAAAAAAGCGGTAGTAGGAGGAAATCAATTTGAAGTGCTTACGGATGGTGAAGAAACCTTTTCGGCTATTTTTGCAGCACTGAATGAAGCGCAACACCATATTCATTTGTTTTATTTCATAATCAAAGAGGATGAACTTGCGGATCAACTCAGAAAAATCTTGATAAAGAAAGCTTCAGAAGGAGTCAAAGTTCGCTTTGGGGTGGACGGGTTAGGTTCTGTAAAATTATCTGATACGTATCTTGATTCTTTAAAAGCGGCTCAGGTAGAAGTAGAAATTTTCAATCCGATCCAGTCGTTTTATCAGATTGCCAGAGCGAATTGGCGCAATCATAGAAAAGTGATCGTTATCGATGGAACGCTTGGTTTTGTAGGAGGCTTAAATATTGGAAATGAATATCTTGGCATAACACCCAAATTTTCTCATTGGCGAGATACACATTTACAAATAGCAGGTTCTTTAGTGACACAATTACAGGAAAGTTTTTTATATGATTGGCTGTATATGAAAAATAGCGCTGGAAGTGCCAATGAATTTATGCTAGAAAGTTATTTTCCTACAATTGAAGTAGGAAGCGATGAAGGACAAGTGATTTATGGTGGTCCATATGATCAAGAACGCGTGGTTCGGGATGTTTTGTTTAATTTGATCGATTCGGCGAAGGAGAAACTTTCCATCGCTAGTCCTTACTTTGTGCCAGATGATGAACTGTTGGCTTTATTAAGAAGGGCTGCTCGTAATGGTATCAAAGTGGAGATCATTATTCCAGGAAAAGGGGACAGAAAACTGTCTTATTATGGAAATGACTTTTACTTGGAAGATTTGATCAGTGCGGGGATTCAGGTCTATAAATACGATGATACAGCCTTTTTACACTGTAAAGTAATGATTATTGATGAACAAGTTGCCACGATTGGCTCGACAAATTTTGATATTCGCAGTTTTGATATCAATCACGAAGTGTCCGCTATTTTATATACTGGCCAAGCAATTCAAAAATTAGCAGATGATTTCAAAAAGGATCTAGCTAATGCCAAACAAATCACGGCTCTTGAATTAGCACAAAGAAGTACTTGGAAAAAAATCAAAAGTAAAATCTGTGGCTTGTTTGCACCACTGTTATAAAGCTTGGAAAATCTTATATGACGTGTTTTAAAAGCGCTCGTGCTATACTATTACAAAGAAATCTAATAAAAAATGACGACACACACAAGGGGGAAAAACATGCGGAAATTGTATATAGACCTAGTAACAGATAAAAAAGCGATTCGATTGATTAATCTAATTTATTTTTTAGCGGATACTTCTGATTTATTGACAATGGAAGATGTGGCAGCCAACTTGGGTGTGACAAAAAAAACGTTAAAAAGTGATTTAGCTTTACTGCAGGAATACAGCCCAGTGATCGATGGATTTGTGCAAGTAAAAAAAAAAACCATTATTTTTAACCGAGACAGTACCTACACGATCGAAGAAATATTATCGGATATCATCGACCAGCAGCCACTTTTTACTTTGTTGAGTGCTTTGCTTGACGGTGAAGAATATTCGATTGAAACTTGGTGTGACCGGATTTGGTTGTCAGAGCGAACCTTGAGACGCTATTTGCCACACTTGACTGAGGTATTAGAACGATACAACTTGACCTTACAGCTGTCGCCGCATTTGGCTTTGATTGGAACTGAAGCCGATATTCGGTATTTATATTTCGATTACACAAGTCAAAGAGGCTGGCGAGAAGAAGATGTTCATCTTGATGAAATGGTTCAAAAGTTTTATTACGAATTTCAAGAAGCCTTTCTAAATAAGTACCAAAGAGTGTTAACATTGGATGCAAATCGAGCGAAAATGTGGCACCATGTTATTTTGCAAAGAGTCGGTAAGCATTTGTATATCCCTAAAAAGCAGGATCCTAGTCAAAAATATGCGATGACAGATCGGTTTGAAGTGTTTTCTGACATCTATGATCAATTGATGAAGAAGTATTTTTCAATAGAAAATCTCCCTTATGAAGAACACATCTATGCGTATGTCACAACCTTAGCAAGTGTCATTTATTTACCTCCAGAAGGGGAGATTTACTCGATCAATCTGACACGGAAATCCAACTACGACAATCAGTATAATCAGATCTTCGATTTTGGTGAAAGTGTTCCTTTGGATCCTTCAAGAAGTAAAGAAATGTATCATTGCGTGAATTCATTTTTGGAAAATCTTAGTCTATTGTCTAGAGTAACGCCCTTATTTCAAAGAAACTCATTCGAGCTGAATCAATATGCCAAAAGAGAATTTCCTACGATTTACCAAGCGTGTTTGGCAAAATTAAAACAAGTCAAGCTACCGCACGATGCACAATTAGTGTATCCGGAAGATGTAGCAACGAATTTGAGTTTGCTATTTAGTTCTTATTTAATTGATACGACAATCGAAAACAATAAAAAAATTCTTTTGAGTATTTCTGGTGAAGCCTGTTATGTTCAGCATTTGATTGCTATTTTAAAGAAAAGAATTCCCAGCAATTTTGATGTTATTTGGGTTTTTAATGAAAAAATTACTGAAGAGTATATAAAAAGAGAAGGCGTTGATGTGATTATTTATAATCATGTGATGTTAGTACCGATTGAAGGGTGTTTAAGTATCAAAGTTTCACAGTTTCCTGCAACAGGTGAGTTGGAAAGATTGACGAAAAAGTTATTTGAGCTTTGAGTGGAATCATAAGCAAGAGAAAAAGCCGGAATGAACAGATTAAAGTTCATTTCGGCTTTTTACTAGTTTATTTTAAAAATTCTTTTGCAATGTTTTCATTGATCGTGATCATTTGGTAAAAGTCATTGATGTTCACGAATTCATTAGGTTGATGCGCATATTTGGTTTCACCAGGACCTAGAATCAAAATAGGAAACTCTTTTTTTACACGTCCAAATTGAGAACCATCTGTATAACCTGTCATACCGAATGTATTTGCTGTTTCACTTGTAACTTCTGAAACGACTTTTTGTGTTAAGACTGTAAATGGATCGTCAAGTTCAGTTTTCATTGATGGTAAATCATTGATAAACTCGATCTCTGCTTTAAAGTCTGGAACGGTTGCTGTTAATTTATCTAGCATCTCTTTGAATTGTTGTTTTAGCTCAGAATGATCTTGTGCTTTGATTGTGCGAATGTCGATCTCCACTGTACATTTATCAGGAACAACATTGGTTCCGTTACCGCCATTGATAATATCTAGGCTGGAAGTCGATGCGCCGACTAATTCATCTACAGATTGAGAGAAATCAAAGGTTTCTTTGAAGGCATTCAAAACTAAAAGCATATGCTCAATTGCATTTACACCTTGATCTGGCATTGAGCCATGAGCTGTTTTTCCGTAAGTTGTGATACGAGGCCATAAAGCACCTTTGTGAGCTACGCCGATCTCAACATTTGTAGGTTCACCGATCACTAATGCATCTAAATCATCTGCATAGCCTTTATCAACTAATTGACCAGAACCGATAGCGCTCGTTTCTTCTCCTACGGTTGCTAAAAGTTTGATGGTTCCTTTAAAGTTTGAACCGGCTTCTTTTAAACGAATCATCGCAACAACTGCTGCAATCAAGCCTGATTTCATATCACATGTTCCGCGCCCATATAGTAAACCGTTTTTTTCAAATGCAGCAAAGGGATCTTCATCCCAAGGGATTTCACCTACAGGAACAACATCCATATGTCCAGAAAAACCTAGGACAGGACCTGCTTCATTGCCTTTCAGAGTTGCAACTAATTGATTACGTCCTTCGCTATATTCAACTTGTTCACAAGGAATACCATGTTTTTCAAAAAGAGCTTGTAGTTTATCGGCAACTAATTTTTCTTTTCCTAAAATGCTTTTGATTTGAACGACTTCTTTTAATAATTGTAATGCTTCTTGGTTATCCATGAATGTTCTCTCCTTATACTTGTTTTTCTTTTGGAATAATAAATAGGATTGAGCCTAAGGCTAAAACGCAGAAAAGAATGTTTGTCAGTAAGCCAAATGTCGCTCCTTGTGTATAATTACCACCAGCACTAAATCCATTGTAAACTGCAGCAGAAATCGCGACGCCTAATGCTCCGCCAAGAGAGCTGGCCATTTTATAAATACCAGAAGCTACACCGGCTTTTTCATTTGGCACGCTAGAAATTGCTGTGTCTGTAGATGGTGTCGCATACATGCCAAGTCCCATTCCGAATAAACTATAACCAATAAAAACTAATACGAAATAGGCAGTGCCTGTCACCATCGTTAACGCCATCAAAGCAACACCTGTTCCAGAAAGAATCGTGCCCCATAACATTGGTTTTTTCGCGCCGATTGTTTGCAATAATTTTTCACCGATCCGAATCGTGATCAAGACCAGACACAAGTAACCGATTGATAACATACCAGTTTTAGCGGAAGAAAGGCCGCGTCCTTGTTGAACATACGTATTGATAACGATTAACGTGCCGGCAACAGCATTCAATAGGAAATTAGAAATCGTTGCACCAAGATAACCACGGTTTTCAAATAAAGAAAACTCAACAAAACTATTGTCGATCGCTTGCTCCACTTTATAAAAAGCAATCAGCCCTATGATAACGACTACGGCTAAAATCAACACGATCGGACTTGTCCAACCTAATTCAGAACCTTTAGAAACAACAACGTTTAAAGCAACCATTGAAACGATAAATAAAAGCAACCCAATCGAGTCAAATTTACTATTGCTATTACTTACGACCTTGCTTTCAGGTGTTCCAAAAATCAATAACGCACTACAAATCGAAACAATAATAGAAAAAATAAAGACATACCGCCAGCCTAAAGAACTAGCAATGGCGCCACCAAAGAACGAACATAAACCAGAACCGCCCCAAGATCCGATCGACCAATAACTTAGTGCTCGTTGACGATCTTTGCCTTCATAATAGGTTTTAACTAAAGCCATTGTTGCAGGCATGATACAAGCCGCTGATAGTCCTTGTAAAATACGACCACCAATAAATAAAATAGGTCCGTGTGCAATGACTAAAGCTGCTGAACCGATAACACTTAAAATAAGTCCAATATACGTTAATTTCATTCTGCCTAATTTATCCGCCAAACCGCCTGCTACGACGATAAAAATACCAGAGAATAAACCAGTCATGGAAATTCCTATGTTTAAAACGCCAGAAGAAACACCTAAGTCACTTTGTACGGCTGGCGCCATATTTAGTAAAGATTGGGCAAACAACCAATAAGTCAAAACGCTTAAAACGATTCCTATTAATAATTTGTTTGTCCCTTTATATGTTACAGCCTCTGCTGTATGTGTTGTTGCTTTCATGATTAAACTCCTTCAGATAAATAATGTAAAACAGCTGCACCCATTGATTTTGCAGCAATCAATAAACAATCTTCGTCAATATAAAATTTTGGATGATGATGTGGATACATTGGTGTTCCTTCTTTATGAGCACCAACGAAAAAGAAACAGCTTGGTCGTTCTTTTGCATAATAAGAAAAATCTTCAGAAGGAGTTTGTGGTCCGCATTCGACTAATTGTTTCACTTCTGGAATTTGCGCTTCGCTCAATGCTTTAGCAACCATTTCAGTGGTTTTAGCATCGTTGACACAAACTGGGTAATCATTAGCGTAATCAAGTTCATAGCTGATACCGAATGTTTGGCAGATGCCATCTAGAATTTGTTTGAATTCTTTTTCCACTATTTCTCGTGTTTCTTCTTTCATGATCCGTACATCGCCTTCCAGCGTAACAGAATCTTTGATGACGTTGGCTGAGCCTTTTCCGTCAAATGAACCAATCGTGACTGTGGCAGTATCAAAAGGATTGATTCTGCGACTAACGATTGTTTGAACGGCTGTGACAAATTGAGAAGCCGCTACGATCGTATCGTTGGCATCTTGTGGTGTTGAACCATGTCCGCCTTTTCCTTGCATAACAACTTTAAACGTTGCACGACCAGTGTGAACAGGTCCAGAATGATAAAAGACATCGCCAAGTGGCATCAAACTCATCACGTGAATCCCCAAAACATGATCCACGCCGTCTAAACAACCAGCTTCAATCATTCCTTTAGCGCCACCAGGTGGTACTTCTTCGGCAGGTTGATGGATGACACGAATCGTTCCTGCTAGTTGATCTTTTAATTCAATTAGTGAATCAGCCAAAACCATCATATAGGCGGTGTGTCCATCGTGTCCGCAAGCGTGCATGACATTTGGTGTTTTTGAAGCAAATGGTAAGCCTGTATCTTCTTGGATTGGCAACGCATCGAAATCAGCTCTAATCGCTAAGAACGGTCCTTTTTTGCCACCATGAATGTCGACTAAAATACCATTGCCGCCGCCCACTTTTGTTTGAACGTCACAGTCTTTGCCAGCGTAAAAATCAGCGATGTATTTTGCTGTTTCTGTTTCATGAAAAGATAGCTCTGGATTCTCATGAAAATGTCGGCGAATCTTGATTATTTCAGCTTCTTTTTGTTGAAGCAATGTGAATAGTTGTGTACGTAAATCGTCCATTTGATAATCTCCTTTCAAATACAATTCATATTCTATTCTTAATTAAAAACTTCACAATGCTAGAAATTTCTAAATTACAGAAATCCCTTTTAGAATAGATAGATTGGAAACTATAAGGTTGATAAACGAACGATATTTTCTGAAATGAGTGTTATAATGAAAAGGAAATAAACAAAAGAGGTAAGTAAATGATTGTAAATGAAAACTATCAGATTAATTATCAGCAATTGCTGATGGAACAAGATGTACTATGTAAAGAAACGACCATTTTGATGGTCTTAAAAGGAAGCATGTTTATTACTATAGAAGAAACAACTGATCGAGTAAGTGCAGGAGAACTGTTTGTAATCAATGCAGGGGATCATTTTCTTTTGAGTGGCGATTTAGAACAAAATTGTACTTATTTAGAGTTGAGAATTAATAGTGTTTTCTTTGCGGCTCAATTTTCTGCGTTTTTCTATACGCGCTTTGACTGTACACCCATCCAAAAAGAACATGGGAAAATGCCTGCGATCGCAGCTTTAAGAAGACAAGTTGCGGAGTTGTGTTTAGTTGAATTTAGCGATGACCCTTCAAAAAAACTCAAGATCACTTTATTTTTAACACAGATTATTTTGTCCTTGGTTCATCATTTTCAAAAAGAAGAAGTCACAGAGTATCATCCTTCTGACAATCAAAAATTAAGAGAGATCTTGGAATATATCGAAGAACATTACCAGGAAGGAATCCTATTATCTGATGCGGCAGAATATTTTTTTATGTCGGAATCCTCTTTATCGAAGTTTTTTAAGAAGGAAACGGGCGATTACTTTTCTCATTATGTACGGACGATTTGTGTGAAGCACAGTTTGTCAGAGTTGCTGTATACGAAAAAAAGTATCGAGCAAATTGCTTTAGATAGTGGGTTTAGCAATAGTAAAACGTATCGTCAACATTTCAAAAAAATCTTTAACGATTCGCCAACCAGTTATCGTTCATCTCACTTAGAGCAGACAAAGGCACCACAGAAAATCAAACAAGTCGTTCAAACAACAGAGCTTCAAATTAAAGAAATTTTGGTTCCGTTATACAGTTATATTCAAACAGGGTTGGAGGAATCTCGTCCTTCAGAATTATCGCTAAAGACCAAACAGCTTCATATTACAACAGAACAATCTGAAGCCGATTACCTAAAAAAAGATGTGATCATTCATGTTGGTTCGTGGGAAGCATTAGCCTCTAAAAAAATCCAAAGTGAAATTCTAGACATAAAACAGCAAATTGGAATTAAATATATTAGTATCCAATCGCTATTTACACAAATTCCTTTAACGGTTCAGATCCATCAAGAAGCTGGAATGAACTCATTTCCTGCATTTGAACAGTGGGACTACATTCTGACCTTTTTAGAAGATGCTCGGCTGGATATTTATTTCCAGTTGTCTCTTATAGAATTTAATCAGCTAAGTGTTAGAGTGAAAGATATCTGCCGTAAATTTTTCCGGCATGTTCAAAATAAGTTTGGAACAAAAATGACGGAGCAATGGAAAGTTAATTGTCTATTTAAAGGTCAAAATCTTGCTGACTATTATCCTGAATTTCTAGAAGTGAAAAGAAGCTTATCTGAGCTCTCTTCTAAAATAGATGTAGGCGCAGAAATTCCTCTGCCTGACCCATTCTTTGAGCAAAATGACTCAGAACAAACGCGATTTTTTTGCGAAATGATTGCAGCAAAGTGTGATTTTTTGTCATTTTCTGCCGAGCCTAATTATGTGTTTCAAAATTTAGATAGTACCTTTCCAGATTTAAAAAATTATCATCAATATGTGCTGAATAAAACCTTGCATATCAAGCATATCTTAAAAGAATACGAAATCAAGCTACCACTTTATCTCACTGAATGGAATACCTTGACTGGGATGACGAGAAATAGTAATGGAACATTCTTTAGAGGAGCGATTATTTTAAAAGATCTTTTAATGCTGGATACATTGGTGGATGGTTTCGGTTTTTGGCTGAATATCGAGTTGTATGAGAAACAAACGCAAGAACGACCGCTAAAAAATGATGGTTTGGAACTATTTCATTTTTACAGTGGAAAAAGACCAGTCTATTTTTGTTTATGGCTAGCCCGAAGGATGGATGGGAAGGTTTTGGCACAAGGGGAAGAATATTTGTTGACTTATGTTGATGGCAAGTATCAGTTATTGTTGTTTAATACGAATTATTTTGATCCTCATCTTTCTTCGGAAGAGGCTTTTCTTGAAAGCCAAGCAGTGACGTTTGAAATCGAATTAGCGGCCATTAAATCAACCCATTATCAGATCAAGCAAATTGACTTTAACCGGCACAATGGAGCGTTATTTTACACGTATGAAGAATTCCGTAATGCCGAAGCACTTGATTTTGAAACTCAAAAATATGTTGTAGACAGTACCAGACCGAAGATCAAAGTCTTTGATACTCAAATCGATGATACGTTTAATTATTATGTGACGCTTGATACAAACGGTATCGTGCTATTGGAACTGACGCCTATTTTATGATCGATCAAAGGTCGTTTCCTTGACGAAAATCCCTCTACTAGCTAGTATTTAACTAAGACAGATAATTGGAGAGGAAGAAGTAACATGAGTATTTATGATTATCAAGTGAAAACGACAAATGATGAGACCGTTTCTTTGGAAGATTATCGAGGAAAAGTACTTCTGATTGTAAATACAGCGACAGGTTGCGGTTTTACACCTCAATATGAAGGCTTAGAAGAGTTATATAAAAAATACCGTGAGCAAGGGTTAGAAATCTTAGATTTCCCTTGTAACCAATTTGGGCATCAAGCACCTGGAACCAATCAAGAAATCAGTGACTTTTGTCAGTTGACGTACCAAACGACGTTTCAAACGTTTGGAAAAATCAATGTGAATGGCGAAAATGCTGATCCTTTGTATGATTTTTTAAAAGGTGAAAAAGGTGGTCTTTTAGGCGGCGCAATCAAGTGGAACTTTACTAAGTTTTTAGTGGATCGTGACGGCAATGTTGTAAAACGCTTTGCACCAACTGTTGAACCGGAAAAAATTGCTGGAGATATTGAGAAGTTATTATAAAAAATACTTTTCCGTTCTTGATAGCAAGAATCATTTCATGGTATGATGTTTTTTCTGAGAAAGAAGATAAAGAGTAAGCCCCTGGAGAGTCTGATTCTCTAGGGGCTTTTTTGGGTAGTCTGGCTATAGCTACTGTTGTTTTTGTATTTTTTATTCAGCCGATACTCAAGTAACGAGATTAGGATTCCAACAAGAAGTGGACAGATTAATGCTACGAACATAAATGGGACACCTAAGGTAGGTTACAAAATATAATACGCACTATTGGCTATAAATTCATTATTTGTAGGGTAACCTTGTTCTAGTAGGCCATTTCTTTTTATTTCAGAATTAGTTCGATCGATAAGAGCATGCTGTGAAAGAATATGAGTGAGCGCTCGAAATTATTGCCAAAATTTACTGTGGGAAAAGCTGTTGAAAATAACTATTTACGAATATCGTCTATCGTGTGAAAAAAGTTATATAGTAGAAAAACAACAAACACTTTACCATCAGATTTACATCAGCTGATGGTAAAGTGTTTGTTTCTTATTTATTAAAAACCACGTTGTAAAAATCAAATTGAGAGCTACTATCCAAGACACTTATTTTTAAAGTTGTTGCTCCACTAATATCAAAATTATAATGTTTATTCGCAATTTCAGCTGAAATAGTCTCTTGCTCTTTTTTGATACCATCGACTTCTATTTTTAACTTTCCATCTTCAATGTTATTCGATTCAGAATCTAATTTACCTGCATCAAATTCAATAGAGCTATACTTGTTTTTTGTATTTATCAAGACAAATGAGCCTTTATCGTGATATTTAGAACTATCTAAAATAAATCCATTTTCTATTAAATTCCCTGCAACTTTCGCTTCCTCCTCATAATTATTTAAAGAGGTAAAACGTTCGCCACTATATAAAATATTGTAGGAATCTGACAAAGCTGTTTTAGTTACTTGTTGTCCAGTACTGCCTATGTAAATCTTTTTCTCATCTTCGTCATACCCTACTTCTTTATCCAATGCCACTTTTAAAATATTTTCCCCATAATAAGTGGCATTATTAATCAATGCTACAGAACCTTTAACACCGGTTTTTTCTAATCCATCAATCACTAATGAAGCTTGAGATAGTTCAGCATAATTTTTCTGATTTAGATCTTTAATCTTTTCATTGGCTTTCTTTTGGTCTTTTTCCTTTTCCGAGATGATGGCGTTTAAAGACTGAATGTCTTGTTTTAATTTTTTATTCTCTTCTAATTTTGTCTCAAGTTCTGGAACAATAATCTGAGTTGCTTTTTGCGGAAGTACGAATGGAATAAGTAAAGCGAATAATGGAATAAGCAAAGGAATTCCAACTTTTAACATATCTTTTAATTGATCTTGCTGTCCTGTTGTAATTCTCCATAAAAAATAAAAAGATACCACTAAACTAAAAATTAAAATAGCAATAATAGCAAAAATATTCAAATTTCACGACTCCTTTTTCTTTAAAAATAAAATGGTTTTGCTTAAATCTTCCTTGAGGATAAAAATGACCAGTTTTTTATTGATGTGCTACAAAAAGACTTCTGAATGAATTATGCATTCTAATTTTTCGGCTGAACAAATACCTGAGTAAGTAACTTTTTGTGTATATGCGTCTCTTTCCGTTAATAATCCCTTCCATATTTTAACAGATGAATTGAAAAAAATATACAACTATTTTTAATAAATAAAATATTTAAGGAATTTTTTATCTGATAAAATGTTTTTATTTATATGCAACAATATTTCTATGTATAAAGATTGTATAAAGATCCAACCTAAACTTTAACACTATCTTTATATAAAATTTGATATCCTAATCTCATCAAATGAAAGAGAGGAATTTTCATGACGATTATTTCTGGAATTATCGCAGGATTTCTGCTTATTTACTTATTTTACCAACTACTTTGGGGGGATCAACAGTGAGCGCAATTATTATTCAACAAGCTATCTTTTTTATTGTTTTAATCGGTTTAGCCGTTCCGTTAGGTTTTTATATTCATAAAGTGATGACCAATCAAAAAACGATTCTAACAAAAATCATTCGTCCAATCGAAACGTGGATCTATCGCTTTTTAGGCACACCCGCTCAAAAAGAGATGACTGCTAAACAATATGGACTGAGCGTTTTATTTTTCAGTTTCTTTTCGTTTATTCTTTTGATGGCGATGCTTTTGGGACAAGGATTTTTACCATTAAACCCTGAGCAGCTGCCAGGTACGAGTTTTTCACTTGCTTTTAATACTGCAGCAAGTTTTATTACTAATACGAACTGGCAAGCTTATGCGGGAGAAGAGACTTTATCGATCTTTACTCAAGCATTTGGATTGACGGTGCAAAATTTTGTTTCAGCTGGTGTGGGGATTGCCGTATTATTTGTTTTACTTCGAGGGTTTACCAATCGGACAACAAAACATATCGGGAATTTCTGGCAAGATTTAACAAAAATTATTTTGTATGTTTTATTACCAATTTCTTTTGTAATTTCCTTGATTTTGATATCTCAAGGAGTTGTTCAAACATTTGCTGGTTCAGTTGAAACGACTAGTTTGGAGCTTGGGCAAAAAATCTTTTTACCTTTAGGAACAGTTGCTAGCCAAGTAGCGATCAAACAATTAGGTACCAATGGAGGTGGTTACTTCGGTGGAAACTCAACGTATCCTTTTGAGAATCCTAATTTGATTAGTAACTTTGTTGAAAACATTTCAATTTTATTGATTCCTGCAGCTTTGATCGTAGCATTTGGTTTGTTTGTTAAAGATTGGAAACAAGGTAGAACGATCATGATCGTTTCATTAGGATTTTTGATTGCTGCTTTGATTGGCGTGACTTTAAGCGAATATTATGGACCACAGTTTAGTCATGTGATCGGTCAAATGAACATGGAAGGAAAAGAAACTCGTTTTGGTATTGGTTGGTCCGCTCTTTGGGCAGTTAGCACAACAGCTGCTTCCAATGGTTCCATCAATGCAATGCTGGATAGTTTTACACCACTTGGCGGTTTGATTCCAATGTTCTTAATGCAGTTGGGTGAAATCATCTTTGGCGGAGCTGGTAGTGGACTATATGGGATGATCGTTTTCATCTTGCTTGCTATTTTTATCGCTGGTTTATTAGTGGGAAGAACACCCGAATATTTAGGCAAAAAAATCGAACCTTTCGATATGAAAATGGCTTGTCTAGTTATCTTGACTCCGTTGTTGCTGACATTGATCGGAACGATGTTGTTTATTTTAAATCCTCAAGCAATGTCTTGGTTGACCAATCAAGGACCGCATGGCTTTTCTGAGATACTCTATGCTTTTTCGTCTCTAGCCAATAATAACGGTAGTGCCTTCGCTGGTTTAACATCAGACACGACATTCTTGAATATCTTGGGTGGCATCATCATGATCCTTTCTCGTTTTATCCCGATGCTAGCTGTAATCTATTTAGCTTCAAATTTAGGGAAAAAGAAAATCGTAGCAACAGGATCAGGAACACTTTCAACGACAAATGCAACATTCGTTACGATGTTGATTATTGTGATTTTAGTGATCGGTGCATTGAGCTTCTTGCCATCAATGGCATTAGGACCAATCGCAGAACATTTTATGACAAATTAAGGTAAAGAAGGGGAAACCATTGAAAAATACACAAAGCAAACGCAATGTTTATCTAGATGCTGTTCGATCATCTTTTAAAAAACTTGCGCCAAACATTCAAATAAAAAATCCAGTTATGTTAGTTGTTTATTTGGGAGCGATTTTAACAACGATTCTTTATTTTCTAACATTTGCTGGATATACAGATGCAGAACCGTTCTTTATCTTAGCAATCGCCATTATTTTATGGCTGACGATTTTATTCGCTAACTTTGCCGAAGCGATTGCAGAAGGTCGCGGAAAAGCCCAAGCAGAAAGTTTAAAACAAGCCAAAAAAGATGTCACAGCTCATAAAGTAGCTTCAATAGAAGATGCGGCAGCAAAAAAATTCACTCAAATCAAATCATCAGAATTAAAAAAAGGCGATCTTGTTTATGTAGCAGTTAATGAACAAATTCCTATGGATGGTGATGTAATCGATGGTGCAGCTTCGGTGGACGAAAGTGCCATCACAGGAGAATCTGCACCGGTGATTCGAGAATCTGGTGGTGACCGTAGCGCTGTAACGGGTGGAACAACAGTTGTTTCTGACTACTTAGTCATCAAAGTGACTGCTGAAAATGGCGAGTCTTTCTTAGATAAAATGATTTCTATGGTAGAAGGTACGGAACGGAAAAAAACACCGAATGAAATTGGTTTACAAATTATTTTGATCATGCTGACAATCATTTTCTTAGTTGTTTCAGCGACACTATTACCATTTACAAAGTTCTCAAGTGAATTAGTCGGCAATGGTTCAGCATTAGCCTTAACAACAATCATTGCTTTATTAGTTTGTTTAGCACCAACTACGATCGGCGCTTTAGTTTCATCTATTGGGATTGCTGGTATGAGTCGTTTGAATAAAGAAAACGTGATTGCTATGAGCGGACGTGCCATCGAAGCGGCTGGCGATGTGGATATTTTATTATTAGACAAAACAGGAACGATTACTTTAGGAAATCGTCGAGCGAGTGAATTTATCCCTGTAGCAGGTGTAAGTGAGTATGATTTGGCGGATGCAGCACAATTATCTTCTTTAGCGGATGAAACAGCCGAAGGACGTAGTATAGTTATTTTAGCCAAAGAAAAATTTGATATTCGTGGTCGTGAGCTAAATCATGTAGAAGTAGAATTTATTGAGTTTACTGCTAAAACACGGATGAGCGGTATCAATTACCAAGGGGATGAAATCCGCAAGGGTGCAGCTGATACGATGAAAAAATATGTGGAAGAAAAGGGTAATATCTATCCTGAAGAATGTGATACGATCGTTCAACGAGTAGCTAATGAAGGCGGTACACCTCTAGTTGTTGTAAAAAACAATCAAGTATTCGGCGTGATTTACTTAAAAGATATCGTAAAGAATGGTGTCAAAGAAAAATTTGAAGATATGCGTAAAATGGGTATCAAAACCATCATGATCACAGGAGACAACCCAATGACCGCTGCTGCCATTGCAGCAGAAGCAGGTGTTGATGATTTTCTAGCAGAAGCAACGCCTGAAAATAAAATGAGCCTAATCCGTGAGTATCAAGAAAAAGGACACTTGGTTGCCATGACTGGCGACGGTACTAATGATGCGCCGGCGTTAGCCCAAGCTGATGTTGCTGTTGCAATGAATACTGGAACACAAGCAGCCAAAGAGGCTGGAAATATGATTGATTTAGATTCCAGTCCAACGAAATTGATCAGTATTGTCAAAATTGGTAAACAATTGCTGATGACGCGTGGCGCATTGACGACGTTTAGTATTGCCAATGATATTGCTAAATATTTTGCGATCATCCCAGTGTTGTTTTTCAGTATTTATCCAGCGTTGGATGCTTTGAATATTATGAAATTAACCAATCCAACTACAGCGATTTTGTCAGCGGTCATCTACAATGCGTTTATTATTGTTGCGTTGATTCCATTAGCATTAAAAGGTGTTTCTTACAAAGAAAAACCCGCAAGTAAAATTTTAAGTCACAACTTACTGGTATACGGAGTTGGCGGAGTAGTTGCACCGTTTATCGCTATTAAATTGATTGATATCGTTTTGACATTTATTTTGTATTAAGCTAGCTCCAAAGAACCCGTCAGGTTTTAAAATTATCTAGCTGAACAGGCTAGCTTTGAAGAGGTCTGTTCAGTTTTTAAAATAGGAGAAAAACGATGAAAAAAATAATGATTGCTTCACTAAAAAGTATTCTAATATTTACGTTATTGTGTGGCGTGGTCTACACTGTAACAGTAACGGCTGTCGGACAAGTTCTGTTTCCAAATCAAGCAAATGGTAGTTTAGTCAAAACACAAGATTCTGAAAAAACAGTTGTTACTGGCTCAAAATTGATTGGACAAAAGTTTACAAAAGAAAAATATTTACACGGACGTTCCGATCAAGTCAGCCAATTATCACCAGTTTCTAAAGAGCAGGAAACTCGTGTGAACGAACGCATACAAAAAGCGGATACAAAATACGTTCCCATTGATTTAGTCACAGCTTCTGCCAGCGGAGTAGATCCTGAAATTTCAATCGAAGCTGCAATGACTCAAGTTGAAAGGATCGCTGCCGCAAGAAATATGAAAAATACTGAGGTCCGTGATATAATCAAACAAAATATCACTGGACTTAAAATCGGACCTGTTGATTCACAACGCGTGAATGTTTTAGGGGTCAATCAATCGCTGGATAAGTCTGAATAAACGGTGGGATTAGAATCACTTCTGTCTCATCATGCAAATAAAGGATGGAATAACAAGTGGAAGATGAACGTTTAGATCCAGAACAGCTATTAGAAAAATGGAAGAAAAACGAACAAAGCCTGAGGTCTGGTCGACTGAAGGTTTTCTTCGGTTATGCGGCAGGCGTTGGAAAAACCTACGCCATGTTAAAAGAAGCCCACGAGCAACAAGACGAAGGAAAAACAGTTTTGATTGGTTATGTAGAACCACATGCTCGTCCAGAAACGGAAGCTTTGGTAGCAGGTTTGCCTGTTATTCCAACGAAAACATACGAATATAAAGGAATCATGATCAATGAGTTTGATGTAGATGCAGCCTTACAGGAAAAACCAGATATTGTTTTGGTGGATGAATTGGCGCATACAAATGCAATCGGTGCTAGAAATAGAAAAAGGTACCAAGACATTGAAGAATTACTAAAAGCTGGTATCGATGTCTATACAACTGTGAATGTTCAACATATTGAAAGCTTGAATGATATAGTAGAGCAAGTCACTGGTGTGCATATTTCTGAAACAGTGCCAGATACATTTTTTGAGATCAGCTCATTAAAAGTAGTGGATATTGAAACAGAAGAATTATTAGATCGGCTGAAACAAGGGAAAATTTACCATTCTGAAAATGCTAAAAAAGCCATGGCGAATTTTTTTAAGTCAGATAATTTAACACTGCTAAGAGGTCTGGCGATTCGAAAAGCATCAGATCATATCAATACAACCAATCAGCAAGAAGCGCAAAAGAATACAGGAATCCATTCTAGATTATTAACGATTATTGATGAAAATAACCCAGATATGACAAAGAAATGTTTGCGTTGGACTGCTCGATTAGCTCAAGCGTTAGGGACGGAATGGATCGCATTAGAAATTTTAGAAGATATGTCTGAACATTCGGAATCAGATAATTCAAAATTAGCAACGAAACTTGGCGGGGAAGTCGTCACCTTAGAAAGTGACAATCAGCGAGATACGATTGTTCAGTATGCAAAAATGCGGGGTGTTACGGATCTTGTGATGGGTAAAATCATCAACCGTTCCCGTTTTCTTCGTTTGTATCGTCCAGACTTGGAAGATGAGCTTGTTTCTTTTATTCCCGATGTGGATATTCATTTAGTTCCGTATCAATCGAGCAAATATTTATTGAACAACTATGCTGCTAAGAAAAAGAACCTAAGAAGTATTTTTACTTGGAAAGATTTTTATATGACCTTAAGTTTACTGGCTGTAGCGACGTTACTTTCAGAATTAGGCTCGTATTATCTTATAGGAGATCAAAATTTGATTTTGATTTATATTCTGTTTGTTCTTTTAGTTGCCCGTTTGACAACAGGCTATTTATGGGCAGCATTAGCCTCGATTGTTAGTGTTTTGATGTTTAATTGGTTTTTTGTGGAACCTCTCTTTTCCTTAACTGTCTATAAACAAGGATATCCAGTCACGTTGATTTTCATGCTTTTGGTTGCTTTATTGGTCAGTAATTTAATGATGCAGATCAAAAAACAAGCTTTTTATGCAATGAAACGTGAACATCAATTAGAGATTTTGTACGAGCTCAATAAAAAGTATCTGGTCACCCATGATCAAAAAGAAATCTTAGCGACAACTGCAGAATATTTATCGAATATGTTAGATAGAGAAGTAGTCTTGTATGGTGAACAGGAGTTGAAAAATCCAGCAGGAGCACCGATTAAAGGACCGTTAAGAAGCTTAGAAGAGTTGGCAGTTGCTAATTGGGTCTTTGTGAATCAGAAAGAAGCTGGTTATGGAACAGATACTTTGATGGGGGCAAAAGCCTTGTATTTACCCGTGTTATCAAATGGTATCACGCTAGCTGTTATTGGTATTGAAAAAAGCAAAGAAAATCCGATCACAGATGAAATCATCAGTTTTTTAGGCCTGATTTCTACTCAACTTGCTTTAGCAATTGAACAAAACAAACTCTCTTCAGAACGGCAGCAAATTTTATTGGAAAGTGAAAAAGAACGGATGCGAGGTAATTTACTGCGGGCGATTTCACATGATTTACGTACGCCTTTGACAGGAATCTCTGGTTCTGTTGAAACGATTTTAAATGACAATGATACTGTTCGATTACCAGAAGAAACCAAACGGAAATTACTTATAGGAATTAAAGATGATGCAGACTGGTTGATCCGTATGGTAGAAAACTTATTGTCGATCACTCGAATCAATGAAGAAACGATGAAAGTTGCTAAAAGCAAAGAAGCAGCAGAAGAAGTTGTTTCTACAGCTATTCAGCGTATCAGAAAAAGCTATCCAACAAGTGAAATAAAAGTAACCTTACCAGATGAATTTGTGTTGGTGCCGATGGACTCTATCTTGATCGAGCAAGTTTTATTTAATTTAATGGAAAATGCGATTCGACATTCAAATAGTGACTCTTCGATTTTTGTAACTGTTTCTTTAACTGAAAAAGAAATCAGTTTTGAAGTAGCTGACCAAGGCAAAGGCTTGACCAAGGAGCAACTTAAACTGTTATTTAGCGGGATGACGAAACAAAATACACCTGTTGATTCTAAAAGCGGGATGGGCATTGGTTTATCCATCGTTAAAACAATCATCATGGCTCATGACGGAACGCTTAATGCAGGAAACAGACCACAAGGTGGAGCTATTTTTACCTTTACTTTACCACTAGAGCGAAAGGAGCAAAAATAATGGCTACGATTTTGATTATTGAAGATGATGATGTGATTGCAGAATTTATGGGCGCTGTTTTAGAAAAAGAAAAGCATACGATCCATTTAGCGCATTCGGCGTTAGAAGGATTATCTACTTTTCGTATGTGGCCAGTGGATCTGATTTTGCTTGATTTAGGTTTACCAGATCAAGATGGTATCGAAGTTTTGAAAAAAATTCGGGAAAGTTCTTCTGTGCCGATCATTATTATTTCAGCGCGTGATCATGAAAATAACAAAGTTGAAGCCCTGGACTTAGGGGCAGATGACTACATTACGAAACCTTTCGGCACACCTGAATTGCTTGCTAGAATCAGAACCGCATTAAGACATGCCACAAGCGGAAGCGATTTGCAAAGTGAAGTGAAGAAAATCAACAATGGCGATTTATGCATTGATATAGAACACCATACTGTTAGCAAAAAAGGCCAAGTAATCCACCTAACACCAAATGAATATAAGATCATTCAGGTTTTAGGGGAAAACATTGGCAAAGTACTTACACATACCTATATTTCTCAAAAAGTTTGGGGACCATACAGTAATGAAAGTCAAACGCTCAGAGTAAATATGTCTAATATTCGTAAAAAAATCGAAGACAATCCCGTTGAACCAGAATATATTCTGACTGAAATCGGTATAGGCTATCGAATGTTGGAAAAATAAATGAATATACTATGCTTGGAAAGAAGGGCAAGATGAAGATGTTGACAGCGATTGACTCTATGAAGGGCTCTTTAAGCAGTATTGCAGCTAATCAAATCATTGCCGATGTTTTTACAAAAGAAGGACATCAAGTGGAACAAGTCGCTATAGCAGATGCGGAGAAGGGATAGTTGATGCTGTTGTAAAAAATAATAATGGGGAAAAATTACTGCGAACGTTCAGGCGTTAGATGGTCAAAAGATAATTGCTCATTTCGGCTAGTTTGAAACTGAAAAATTAGCGGTAATCGAATCAGCTGCAGCTTCTGGCATCCAATTTTTAAAGGGGACAGCAGCGACACATCCTAAAAATACTTCCTCATACGGAACAGGTCAGCTAATTTTAGCAGCAATCGACTGTGGTGCACAAACGATGATTTTTGGTAATCTTTCATTTAAGAAAATCTGACACAACGTGTTGTGTCAGATTTAGACATTGTCTAAATTTTTCATTTCCTGTATTAAAAATATGGTATTTCCTGTTATGATTAGCGTATGCATTATCATTCTAAATGTATGGAAAATGAAAAAGGAGAACTAATTTGAAATTTTTACCATATTTTTTGTAGTTGTTGTTTTATCTTCTATCTTAGTAGGCTGCAAAGGGTCTAAGGATAAAGAACAGTCTACATTCGTTGGAACTTGGCAATTAGTAAGCGACACTGAGAAGCAAATTAGTATAATAGAAAACAATGATCATTCATTTGAGCTAGTATTAGATAATTTTGATTTTCTTGAAAACGGTCGTTTTTGAAGGATAAAAGATGATGAATTTAGTCGCTTGAAAAAAAATTAATATCAATTCAAACAAATAGGGAATTTTGTATATTTGATTATTTGGAAGCTTAACTAATATGAAAGAGATTTTTTAGTTACTATTGAATTATATTACATGATATTATTTTTATTGTAAGTGCTTTCTTTGTATTCTGGAGCTTTGTTAGAGGAGGAGGAAAAGTTTGTCAAATAAATTCAAATGGATTTTGGTGGGTGGGACAGTATTTTTTTGTTTCTTTTGGTACACTCACAGGAGCCCAGAAGTATCTGTGAGAACAGCAGTTTTTTCAGCAGGATATTTTAGTATAGCAAACAATTCAAAAATCGAGAAAATTGGTAACGAATTGTATACGATTACTCCAGCGCCAGTTGAAATGGCAACTAATTCAGAATTGAAAACGTATCATGTAAGTAAAAACTATATTTTTTATTTTGCAGAATACCATGGAGAAGCATAAAAAATAATTGGGAGATTTAAAATTATGAAAAAGACAACGTTAAGAATTGTGGTAACTACATGTGCAGTATTAAGTACTGCTATTTTGACTGGATTTCAGGCGAACGCTGCTGAATCAGAAGGTATGAAAATATCAGAAGTTGTAAAAGAAGATATCAAAAATGAAAATAGCGAGATTGATCTAAATCAAAATTTGGGGCAAGTACAAGCGGAGCTATTAGTTTTATTTGAAAATCAATTCAATAAAAAATTTGAAACACAATTAGAACAAGAATATTTTGAGTTTTTACAAACTATAGAATTCGGCGATTTAACTTTGAGCTCAGTTGAAGAGGAAAATTTAAAATATAGTGAGTTTGCTTCGATATATCTGAATAGAATAGCTTCAATATTACCCGTAGATCCTACTGAGCAAGATTTAGATTTTGTTACTCAAGAAAAACAGACATTATTAAGTAAATCTTTCGATGAAATAAAACAAGAAAATATGAATTTGATTCTATCGACTGAAAATTCAAAACCTAATTATCTAAATTCAAGAGCTGGATTTAATGTTGCTAAAGCCACTAGCTATGCTAGGAATTGGTCACATAGACGAAATATGTTATTTCCGAGTTATTCAAGTGATTGTACCAACTTTGCCTCACAGATTGCTTATTACGGTGGAAAACCACTTCGTCCTAATGCAAATGGAAGTGGTTTGAACTGGAATCATAACGCTGGTGTTAATGCTACACGTGCGTGGACTTTAGCCCATGGATTTATGACTTTTTGGACTGCAGATGGAATGACTACACGCCAATTCACTTCTAAAGCGCAAGCGCAATCTTATGCTCGAGAAGGAGATTTTATTGGTTATTTTAAAAATAATACTTATCAATTTACACACATTGCATATGTAAGTAAAAAATCAGGTTCAAATATTTATGTTACACAACATACACAGGATAGAAGAGATGATCTTTGGAATTCGATTGATACAAGTGGATGGAATTCTTTTGTAGTTCTAAGATTCTGAATATAAAAGTATAACCATTTAAAAAGATCGTTTAGATTTTCTAGGCGTTCTTTTTTAATGGAATTTATCAACGTTATTTGTAAAATAAGTAAAGATTTTTTAGTAGGGATTCATTTAAAAAACTAAACGAAAATTATTAAGAGAATCGCTTATTTCGTCTGTGAGATCTATTTCATATTTATGACCGAGATACCTATACCCCCCTTCGTTATTTAAATAATCCATTACAACTGTTTTCTTAAATTCCATCGTATATTTTCTCATAAAAAATGCACCCAATATTAGATTTTTAGTCTAAATTTTGGGGTGCACTTCATAAATGAGGGGTGATACATAATTTGATTATACTTTATAAACTAGGTGACTCTGACGTAACGAGAACACGTATTTATATTCCAGTCGATCCAAACGGCGGAAACCAAACTAATACTTGTATACTGGATATTAAGGAAAAAATGCCCTCAATAGATTTTCAGGGCAGTACATAATGCTATATATTCATTAAATCATATAGAATAGAACATTACTTATTCAGTCTGCAGCCTATTTTTAATGTTTCATTTCTAACGTAAACTATCTCGTGCTTTGCTGAACTTATTGAAGATTAATAGTTCGATGTTCTTTTCAAATAAGTCCCTGAGAATATTACCATGCTATTCTCCAATTTTTGAGCTATTACCCTTATTACTTGACATTCAATTTACTTTAACGTTTATAATTGCAAATGCAAGAAGGCGCTTTCTTGATTTTTGAACAACAATAAAAAATTTGAGGAGTGAATTATTTTGAAAAAATTTTTGAAATTAAATGCACTGATTTTGTTGAGTAGCATAAGTTTAACAGTCATCACACCTTCCACATTAGTACATGCAAGTGATGTTCAAACAGAAGTAAATGATGGACAGCGCTTGGCTCAGATGAAAGAAGATCTTAGGACGTTAGCTGTTGCTTTCTCCCATAACAAAGCAATTAATGGCGAAATATCGGAAAATCTACGTCTTACTGACGATCACGCTTTAAAATACACACACCCTTCTTCACTAACCAAGGAATCTTCTAAATCTGTAGCAGCAAATATGAATGACATGGTTTTTGGAGAAATAGAAGGTTTTTCAGCTCACAAAGCTACCCTTAGAAATCGTACGAATCGAGACCAAAATCTTTCATCAGCAGAGTACTCGTTTACTGATACTGATACTGTTAGGACACAAACTACTGAAGCAGTAGGCAATTCAAAAACTACAAATGCAACAATGACATTTCCATTCGCTTCTGGTTCTATGTCGATGAATGTAAATTATAATTTTGGAAAGACTGATGAAGTTACTACTACTTCATCAAAAACATGGATTATTCCATCACAAACTGTGTTAGTTCCTGCTGGATGTACGTATCAACTGGTATGGGTATTAAATGTTGGTACTGTCTCTGGAACGTCCGGATACGGCTATAAGGTTACTGCTCAAGTTCCGTTTAAGATGCATGACTGGCGTGACATATCTGAGACAATGCCAATTGGAGAAGCTATCTCTCAACAAGAAAAATTAGTAAATTCATTAGGAGATTCTGCACATTTATGGGGTTTTAGATCACAGTATATAGCGATTGATGATAATACTGCATTAAAGTTATACCAGATCGGAAAGACTAAAGCAAAGGCTGGATATAAAGCAAGAATTGGAACAGAATTGAAAATGGATATTGTTGACATAACAGACGGAAAAAATGTTTTAGTTGATTCTATTCCAATGGATATAGTTCCTCAAGCTGTTTAGAGATAATCATTGTATAATGAGGAATCAAGGGAGAAATCGGTTTTTAAGAAGCTTCTTTCTGTCAGTCTATTAACTAAATTTTATTATTAAATCAATCAGGGCACAATACTCATAATTTACTATGAAAAATAATAAAATAAAAAAGCGGCTCTGGCTTGTAGTGACCGTAGGGTCTATAATGAAAGCCTCGCTCTCTAGGGGAGAGTGAGGCTTGTTTTTTATGCAGTAATCAAAGATTTTCTTACAAGCATTTTATCAATTACAAGTTGATTTCGTTTATTCAAGTGACCGTAGACAGCTAATTCAGATTGTTCAGGTAACATTAGTAGCGTATTTGCTAGTTCGTGTTTGGAGACGATACAGTTTATAGTTTCGTCCTGTATCACTAATGAGAATCGAACCAGCATTTTTGGATACATACTTAACATTCTAATCTTTTCAACTACACCTACATAATTAGTTTTCATAATATCGCCCTCCTGTAATATAATTATACCGAACTAACGTTCGTTTTGTCTATCGTTTTATAAAAATGTAATATTTATAGTATCTCCAGGTCGGATTACTTTTAAAAGCTCTGATAATTCAGGGCGTTCTTTCTTCGCACCAGTGATCTTTTCTTCGAAGATTTTATCTACGTTTACTTTTTTTTGAGCATCAATTTGCAAATCCATATTTTAATCATTTGTACTTACACGGGCATAGCCAAAAATCACTCATAACTCCTCTAATTTTTTTTATTTAATAGTAGCATAAACGATGAATAGGGAGGTCATACAATGCTACCAGATGAAGATGTAATAGCTTTTGTAGGAACATTTATGATGCTTGGTGTGTTGGTTTTAACTGTATTAGAAAGAGTAGGTAGAATAACCACAGAAGAAGGATTGAGATTAATAATATTTGCAGTTGGTTTTGTAATAATATTATGGTTCTTTTATTTAGTCTTTAAATCAATAAGAAGATAGTATTTCCTGAAAACGATTGTTATTGGTCTGGGTGGAACTGGAACGGTCGATGGTGGTGTGGGCTTTTTGTATGCTTTAGGTATCGAATTTTTTGATGAGCATCAGCAAAAATTACCAGCAAATGGCAGAAGTCTAGTGGATATTTCCAGCTTCTCAACAGAACGATTAGATCCAGAATACAAACGATTGATATTCAAATTGTAGGAGATGACAAAAGCCCATTAACATGAGAAACAGGAGCTGTAAAAATGTTTGGGCAGCAAAAAGGCTTAGCAAAATCAGAATTAGACGACTACGAATCAGCTATGAAACACTATCAAACGCTTATAATCAAAGATGAAATTCATTACCAGGAGATGGTGCTGCTGGAAGTCTTGGTTTTGCTATCAGAACCTTTTTAAATGGCTCCCCTCGTTCGGATTTTTAATTTATTTCAGAACAAACAGATTTAGAAAACCTGATTAAACAAGTAGATTTAGTGGTCACTGGCGAAGGCAAAATGGACAACCAAAGTATACAAGGAAAAGTTCCTGTCGACATTGGTCAGATCGCCAAAAAATACAATATTCCTGTCATCGCTTTTGTTGGAAGTTTCTCAGGAGAGGAGCATCTTTTTTACAACGAAGGGATTTCAGTAGAAGAAGCGATGGATCATGCGGATGAAAATCTAATACGTGTTTCAAAGAGTACCATTCATTTCTCACCTTATTAAAATAATTAAAAAACAGGATTAACTGGTTCGATAGACCAACTACTCCTGTTTTTTTCGTTGTAAGCGGATTATTGACTTAAGTATGGTGAAGAGATAGGTCTTAGGTACCATGACATTTGGTGTGATATCCTTCAAAATGTATAAGTGTAGAAGGGAGCAAAATGAAAAGGGTGAAGAATGTTTTAAACAACAAATTATATAACCAAAAGTAAACGAAGAGAATCAATGGAGGGGATAGCATGTCTGTAATTGAAGCAAGAAATATAAAGAAAAGTTACGGTAAAAATGAATCAAAATTTGACGCATTAAAAGGTGTAAATCTAAAAATCGAAGAAGGTGAGTCCGTTGCGATCATCGGGAAAAGCGGATCAGGTAAATCGACATTTATGCACATTTTAGCGTTATTAGATAAACCAACTTCAGGAGAAATTTTTTTAAATGACCAAGATGTAACAAGCATCGGCAAAAAAGAATTAGATAAGACAAGAAATAAACAATTCGGTTTTGTGTTTCAGCAATTTTTTATGAATTCGAAAGATACGGTTTTAAATAATGTGATGCTACCGCTAAAAATCGGCGGTATTTCAAATGGTAAACGGAAAGAAATGGCGCTTGAAGCACTGAAAGCTGTTGAATTGGAAGACAAAATCAACAATAAAGCCAATAATTTATCCGGTGGTCAAAAGCAGCGAGTTTGTATTGCTCGTGCTTTAGTAAATAACCCTAAAATCATTTTTGCAGACGAGCCGACTGGTAATTTGGATTCAACAACAGGTGATAAGATCGAGCAATTATTATTTGATTTAAATAAAGAAAAAGGGATCACACTGATCATCGTTACTCATGATCCAGAACTTGCGGCACGCTGTGATCGCCAAATCCATGTACGTGACGGATTAATTGTGGGAGGGAACGAGTAGATGAAATTTAGTGATATTTTAAAATCAGCCAGTTCAAATTTGATGCGCAATAAAGGGCGGACGATTCTAACAATTGTGGCCATTTTTATTGGAGCATTTACAATTGCACTTACAACAGGTGTAAATATTGGGGTCAATGATTATATTGATAAACAAATCGGCAGTGTCGGTGGGGAAAATCAAATTATAATCCAGCCAAAAGTTAGCGGAAGCTTTGGTGAAGATGGTGAGCCAGAAAAATATGATGCAGCGAAGAAAACAAGCTCAATGCAGCAACAAACAACTTTAGACAGTAAAGATCTTGAGAAAATCAAAACCATTAAAGGAATCAAAAATGCAGAAGCAGTGAGATCAACTTCAATCAGCTATATATCTGGAAAGAACGATGAAAAATATATTTTTTCAGCAATGCCTACATTGGAAGAGTTGAATGTCGATCTTGGAGCGGGTAAAGTAGTTGACCAAAAAACTTCTGAATTCCAAATCAATTTAGCACCCGAATATGTAAAATCTTTAGGTTTCAAATCTAGTGAACAAGCGATTGGTAAAACAGTCAAAATTGCAGCACCTTCTGCAGCTACTGGAGAAGAAAAAATAGTTGAAGCTACTATTGTTGGTGTACGTAATACTAGCTTGATCCAAGGTGGAATGTCGTTATTGAACCATTCTCTTGTTGATGAAATCTCAAAAATCAACGAAGAAGGTTTACCTGAAGCCATGACTGGACAATACGGATTGATCATGGGTGAAATGAACAAAGATTTAACAAAAACAGAGATCGCAGATGTAAAAGAACGTTTAGATAAAGCAGGCTATATGGGGCAAACAGTTGAAGACCAAATCGGCATGATCAGAAACGTGATCAATGCGATCACAGGGGTCTTAACCATGTTTGGTGCCATTGCGTTATTAGCAGCAAGTTTCGGAATTATTAACACATTGTACATGTCAGTTCAAGAGCGTACAAGAGAAATCGGTTTGATGAAAGCAATGGGACTTAGCAGTGGAAAAGTATTCACGATTTTCAGTGTGGAAGCAGCGTTGATCGGATTTTTAGGTTCCCTTTTAGGAATTTTAGGTGCTGTTGGAGCAGGTGCTTTGATTAATCAAGTAGCAGCTGATTCATTCTTGAAATCATTGACAGGCTTTACCTTGATTCAATTTTCGGCTTCTTCCTCTGCAGTGATTATTCTGGTAATCATGGGAATCGCATTCCTTGCAGGAACATTACCAGCACGCAGAGCAGCGAAACTAGATCCAATTGAGTCATTACGTTATGAATAAAAAGTAATTAACAAATAAGGACAAAACGTTAATCGTTTTGTCCTTATTTTTTGTAAGCATATTTTTTACCTAAATAAACGATAAGGAGTATACTAAAAGCACATTTAGTTTGAAAACGGAGGAATCATAACTATGAAAGCAGTAGTCATCAATCAATATGGCGGCAAAGAAGAGTTAACTGAACAAGACGTAACCTTACCTGAATTAAAAGAAAATCAAGTACTTGTTAAAGAACATGCAACATCGATCAATCCAATCGATTGGAAATTAAGAGAAGGCTATTTAAAACAAATGTTTGATTGGCCGTTTCCTATTATTCTAGGTTGGGACGTTGCTGGTGTTATCACAGAAGTCGGTAGTGGAGTAACTGACTGGAAAGTTGGCGATAAAGTTTTCGCTCGTCCAGAAACAACTCGTTTTGGAACATACGCAGAGGAAACAATCGTTGACGATAATCTATTAGCAAAAATCCCTGACAATATTAGCTTTGAAGAAGCAGCGGCTGTTCCACTAGCTGGATTAACAGCTTTACAAGCACTTTTTGATCACGGAAAACTTCAAAAGGGCGAAAAAGTCTTGATTCATGCCGGAGCTGGCGGTGTTGGAACTTATGCGATTCAATTAGCGAAACAAGCGGGTGCTTATGTTATTACAACAGCTAGCGAAAAAAATCATGAGTTACTCAAAAAACTAGGGGCAGATGAAGTGATCGATTATCATACGACTAATTTTGCAGAAGTCCTAACAGATATCGACGTAGTTTTTGATACGATGGGCGGAGATATCCAAAAATCAAGCTTTTCTGTGCTAAAACCAAATACAGGACGTTTGATTTCAATCGTTGGTATTGCAGATGAAGAGTTGGCGAAAGAAAAAAACATCAAAGCCGAAAGTATCTGGCTTCAAACAAACGGAAAACAATTACAAGAAATTGCCGATTTAATGGCTTCTGGAAAAGTGATTTCAGTAGTCGGAGAAGTTTTTCCTTTCTCTAGACAAGGAGTTTATGATGCTCACGCATTAAGTGAAACTCACCATGCAGTTGGAAAAATCGTCATCAAAATGGCTGACTAAATAAAAAAGACCATCCTCAACAGGCGAATTTGTTGAGGGTGGTCTATTTGTTTGATTTTCCTGCTCTAAAGCGAATCAGTTCTATTAATCCAGGCAATTCTCGTTGGATGTACTCTTGATTTAAAACGTACGTTTTAGCTGTCCCAATTTTGATTTCTTGAATCAGCTGAGCATCCTTAAGCAATTTAATATGGTGAGATAGGGTGGATTTTACAATGTTATATTTTTCTGAGGTTATCCGTTTTTCACCATCAAGTAATAAGCAAGTAAGGATATTCAAACGAATAGGATCACTGACTGCTTGCAACGCTTGAAGAACAGGATCGTTATTGTTATCGGTCATTTTATTTTTCATAAACAGATTATAACATAAACTTTCTTCTTTACATATTGCTGAGGGAATGATATATTTTAGTTGTTCGAAAATAATCGAACGAATAGAGAAACGAGGGATATTATGGAAAACACATATAAAGAAAATAATTTCGATACGATCATGAAAGGCAGAAGATCGATTCGCAATTACGATCCAACAGTTAAAATTAGTCGTGAAGAGATGGAACAAATCATCAACGACACTGTTAAAGCACCATCTTCAGTGAATATGCAACCTTGGCGTTTTACTGTTGTTGCAAGTGATGAAGGAAAAGAAGCCATTGCTCCACTTGTACGTTTTAATAAATTACAAAATGAAACATCAGCTGCGATGGTCGTGATTTTTGGTGATTTAAATAGTTTTGAACATGCTGAAAAAATTTACGGTACGGCTGTTGAGCAAAACCTAATGCCCCCAGAAGTGAAAGAGCGTCAATTAGAAGCACTGAGTCCTTTATTTGAGCAAATGTCCACAGAAGATAAAAAAGAAATGGCAATTATTGATGGAGCCTTAGCTGCGATGAACTTAATGTTAGTTGCTCGTGCGTACGGATATGACACAAATCCAATCGGCGGCTTTGAACGTGAAAAAATTGCTGAAGCGCTAGATATGGATAAAGAACGTTATTATCCAGTAATGATCGTTTCAATTGGTAAAGCAAATGAAGAAGGCTATCCTTCTTATCGTTTACCGGCTGCTGACATTACAACTTGGAAATAGGAGGAGAAAATCCATGCATATTATTCCGTTAGTTTTAGCTGTGATCGTTGCAGTTGAACATTATTACATTTTATATTTAGAAATGTTTCAGACAACTTCTCCTGCAGCACAACGGAGCTTTGGATTAGATAAAGAATTCTTGGCTGATCCCAGAGTACAGACGCTATTTAAAAATCAAGGATTATACAACGGATTTTTAGCTACTGGAATTTTATGGGGTGCATTCTTCGCTGCTAATAGCTGGAGTGTGGTAACATTTTTCATCGTTTGTGTGGTTGTTGCTGCCGTATATGGTGGACTGACTTCATCCAAATCGATTTTAATAAAACAAGGTATTCCAGCAATTATTACATTGGTAACATTGTTGATTTTTAGATAATCAGAGAAAAGTTTGAGACAAGAATCCCCTTGTCTTAGGCTTTTTCTTTTATTTTGAAAAAAACTTATAAAAAGTAAGTCAAATCTCTTTACTTACTTTTAGTAAGGCGATATACTGTGAAAGTAATCTAAAAACTAATTCGAATCGAAAAGGAGCAATACACATGACAGAATTTATTCAAGCATTAAAAAAACGCCGTTCAATCTACGCTTTAGGAGATAATCTACCACAATCACAAGAAGAAATCACAGCTTTAGTGAAAGAGATCGTTAGAGAAAGTCCAACATCTTTTAACTCACAAACACAACGTGTGGTTTTCTTATTCGGCGATGCGCATAAAAAATTATGGTCAATCACAGAAGAAGCGTTGAAACCTTTAACACCTGCAGAAGCTTTCCCGAATACACAAGCGAAATTACAAAGTTTTGCAGCTGGAACTGGTACATTACTTTTCTTTGAAGACATGGATATCGTAAAAAATCTACAAGAACAATTTGAATTATATGCGGATAACTTCCCAGTATGGTCAGAACAAGCAAGTGGTTTAACTCAAGCCAATGTTTGGACAGCATTAGCACAAAAAAATATTGGTGCAAACTTACAACATTACAACCCAGTAATCGATGAAGCTGTAGCTAAAGAATGGTCTATTCCAAGCCAATGGAAACTAAGAGCACAACTTGTTTTCGGTTCAATCGAAGCTGAAGCTGGCGAAAAAGAATACATGGAAGATAGCGCACGTTTCTTAGAATTTAACTAATCAACGCAAATGGAGGAGAAGAGCATGGTATACACATTACCTAAAGAAACAATCGTAAAACAAGTAAAACTAAACGTACAAAATCTGGAAGTAATGACAGAATTTTATACACAGATGATTGGACTTGTTTTATTGAAAAAAGAAGACAATACAGCTTTCTTAGCAGCGCAAAATTCTTCTGAAACGATTGTAGTTCTTGAAGAACTGGTTGATCCTGTAGTGAAAAATAATACGACAGGTTTATATCATACCGCTTTTCTCTTACCAACGCGTAAAGATTTAGGCAATAGCTTATTATGGCTGATGCAAAACAATGTTGAAATTGGTGCAGCTGATCATGGTTACAGCGAAGCAATCTATCTAAGCGATCCTGAAGGCAACGGTATCGAAATCTATCGGGATAAACCAATGACTGATTGGGATATTCGTGAAGATGGAGAAATCATTGGTGTAACGGAAGAATTGGATGGAGATGGCGTCGTCGCAGAAGCTGATGGTCAATGGTTAGGTATGGCACCAGGTTCCAGAATAGGGCATGTTCATTTACAAGTTGCAGATTTAGATGAGACGGAGACGTTCTATGAAAAGCTTGGTTTTTCTTTGAAATCTAACTTTGGCAGACGTGCGAAATTCTTCGCAACAGGAGAGTATCACCATCATATTGGGACGAATACTTGGAATGGTGAGCATGTGGCTTTAATTGGTGAGAATCAGTTGGGGTTAGTGTGGTATACGTTCCAGTTGCCTTCTAAGGATGTCTTTGAGCTGTTTGTTAAGCATCTTGATGAAACTTCTGTTGAGTATGTGAAGGAAAATGAGCAAGTAGTGATCCAAGATCCAAATGGTATGCAGATTAAGTTTGGATATTAATTAAAAAAAGTCAACTTCATAATTGAGGTTGGCTTTTTTGTTATATTAATATAGTAACTAACCTTGTATTTTTTCATGATAAATTGTAGAGGTTACTTGATTTTTTATGATATGATAAAAAGTGAAGAAATGACGAGGAGTGAAAGGATTTGGCAACAATTCTAAAGGCGGATCATATCTCTTATGAAATTGAAAATAAACAAATTATCAATAATATCGAATTAGAAATCGAACAAGGCAGTCACCTGACAATCACTGGTCCATCTGGTGGAGGAAAAAGTACCCTACTAAAATTACTAGCATCATTGCTGACACCAACTAAAGGAAAGATATTTTTCAATGATAAAGATATTGAAACCTTAACCCCCGAAAATTACCGTATGCAAGTATCCTACTGCTTCCAACAACCATCCTTATTTGGTGAAACAGTTCGCGATAATTTTATGTTCCCGTATGAAGTGCGCAAAAAAGATTTTCAAGAAAGTCACGTACTAGAGCTGCTAAAAGAAGTAAAACTACCTGAAAACTATCTTGATAAAAAAATCACCGAACTATCCGGCGGAGAAAAACAGCGTGTCGCGTTGATTCGTAATGTGATCTTTTTACCAGAAGTCCTACTTTTAGACGAAGTCACGGCTGGATTAGATGAAGAAAGTAAGCAAATTGTTAATCAATGGCTGTTACAATTGAACCAAGAAAAAAATATTACGTTGATTCGTGTTACTCATGATGCAGAAGAAATTGCCCAATCAACGACCGTTAAAAAAATCATAGCAGGTAGATTGGAGGAGGAAAAATGAACTTAGCGGTGAACGATCTTTCGCTATTATTTGCTGGAATGTTGGTTGTAGTGGCATTATTAATCAGCTACAAAGAAAAATTAGGCTTTACAAAAGATATCATTATCAGTGTTTGTCGAGCAATTATTCAACTGGTTTTAGTTGGTTATCTGCTTAAGTATGTGTTCCAAGTAAACAATAAGCTTTTAACCGTAGTAATGGCTGTAATCATTATTGTTAATGCAGCGCTAAATGCAAGCAAACGCAGCAATCATTTGAAAAATGGTTTTGGGATTTCTTTATTGGCAATTTCTTGTAGTACAGGAGTGACGATTGGAGTGTTGGTGCTTTCGGGAGCGATTCGTTTTATTCCTTCTCAAATTATACCGATCAGCGGGATGATTGCAAGTAACTCCATGATTGCAATTGGTTTATGTTATCGAAATATGGATAGCTTGTTTCATGATCAAAGACAAGCGGTTCTTGAAAAACTTGCTTTAGGGGCAGATATCAAACTTGCTTCAAGATCAATTGTAAGAGCAAGTATTCGTACAGGAATGGCACCAACAATCGATTCTGCTAAAACCGTTGGTATCGTTAGTTTACCTGGGATGATGTCTGGTTTGATTTTTGCTGGTGTGGATCCTGTTCATGCAATAAAGTATCAAATCATGGTGACATTTATGCTATTATCTGCAACAAGTATTGGTTCTGTTATTGCGACTTATCTAGCGTATAAAAGTTATTATAATGAGCATAAGCAGTTGATTGTTTAATTAATTTTCTAAAAGATAAGATGAATTTTGTCTTATCTTTTTTTGTATACTTTAAAAATTAAAAGTATAGACATTTGTTGGTTTTAACTTTATAATAATAGTGAATACGATGATTGAAAAACAATTCGACGAAAGTAGGGACAGTCATGCAAAGAGCATTTAAAGAAGATTTCTGGTGGGGAGCCGCTACATCAGGTCCACAAAGTGAAGGTCGTTTTAATAAAAAGCACGCCAACATGTTTGATTATTGGTATGAAATCGAACCAACCGATTTTTATGATCAAGTTGGCCCGGATGTGACCTCTAATTTTTACAATAGTTTTAAAGAAGATATTACGTTGATGAAAGAAATTGGTCTAAATAGTGTTCGTACCTCGATTCAATGGAGTCGCTTAATCGATGATTTGGAACTTGGAACAGCTAACGAAGATGCGGTTCGTTTTTATAACGAAGTGATTGACGCGTTTATAGAAGCTGGAATTCGTCCTGTGATGAATTTACATCACTTTGATTTACCTGTTGAGCTGTATCATAAATACGGTGGTTGGGAATCCAAACATGTGGTGGATCTGTATGTGAAATTCGCTGAAAAATGTTTTGAATTATTTGGTGATCGGGTGAAAGACTGGTTTACACATAATGAACCAATCGTAGTTGTTGAAGGTGAATACTTACACCAATTCCATTATCCGAAAATCGTAGATGGTAAAAAAGCAGTGCAGGTAGCCTACAATTTAAATCTGGCATCGGCTAAAGCGATTCAAGCCTTTAGAAAATTAGGACTCCAAAACGATGGAGGTAGAATCGGAATCATTTTAAACTTAACACCGACATATCCAGCTTCTGACAGTCCAGAAGATTTAGCTGCAGCCAATATTGCTGAGCTATTTAATAATCGGATGTTTTTAGATACGGCTGTTCATGGTGAATTTCCACAAGAGTTAGTTGATTTATTTATCAAAGATGGTGTCCTTTGGGAAAGTACACCAGAAGAATTAGCGGTGATCAAAGAAAATACGATTGATGTTCTAGGCGTTAATTTCTATCACCCAAACCGTGTCAAAGCACCAGATATCGCACCTAATAGTGTGGGTGCTTGGTTGCCAAATCGTTATTTTGACGAGTACAATATGCCAGGCCGTCGCATGAATATTGACCGCGGTTGGGAAATATATCCGAAAGCATTGTATGATATTGCCATCAACATTCGCGATAATTACAATAATATTCCGTGGTTTGTCTCTGAAAATGGAATGGGGATTTCTAGCGAGGAACGTTTTATGAACGAAGACGGAGTAGTTGAAGATGACTATCGGATTGATTTCATTCGAGAACATTTAGAATGGGTTCATCAAGGAATCGAAGAGGGTTCTAATTGCTTTGGCTATCATTTATGGACACCAATCGATTGTTGGTCATGGGCGAATGCTTATAAGAACCGCTATGGCTTTATCTCTACAAATATCCATACACAAATCAAAACGATCAAAAAATCAGGGCATTGGTTTAAAACCGTTGCTCAAACAAATACAATAACAGATAAATAAAAAAGTGAGGCAA
>NZ_JAFLWD010000027.1:0-45280 GCF_017316105.1 Candidatus Enterococcus ikei | reverse complement strand
AGTTATCGCTCAGTCGCTTTTTTGAGGTGCTAATTATAAATGACTCGTAAATCTGCTGGTGTATGTTCTCCACGATATTGCTTACGGAATTGGTGAGGAGATTGACCAACTTTTTTCTTAAATAATTTACTAAAATAAGTAGAATCGATGTAGCCGACTGTTCCAGAAATTTCAGTAATCGATTCTTCTGTTTTCATCAATAATTGTTTGGATTTTTCTATTCGATAAGCAGTTAAGTAATCAATAAAATTCATGCCCACGGCTTCTTTAAAAAAGCGACTAACATAATGCCGATTTAAATGCATGATATCTGCTAAAGTCGATAAATTTATTTCTTCATCATAATGATCATGAATGTAGTCAAGAATAGTATTGATTTGTTCTTTGGCTAATACTGTAGGTTTATTATTCAAGACATCCATTAAAGAAACCTGATTCAAAGATTTTACACTTCGATCAATCGCAAACTTTAATTCAGTTAGATCAACAGGTGATAGTAAATAATCAACTACGCCACATCTCAATGCTTGATGAATACTCTGAAAATCATCTCGTTTAGTTAAAATAATTACTTTAATATTTGGAAGTTCCTGTACTATTTTTCGTTTAACAATAAAACCATCGATATCTAGATGATCAATTGCTATCAAGAGAATTTCTGGAAGAAGTTTTTCAGCAATACTTAGAGCCTCTTGTTCAGTTCTAGCTGGAGGTAGAATTTTTATATTCATGAATGAGTCATTGATAGATTGTTGTAGCTTTTTTTGTTCATTGGTATCATTACTAACAATCAATAATCGGCACATATGTAACCCCTCTTTCTTTGACGGAATAATTGCACTTTTTTGTTTGTGAAATTTCCTCTACTACTCTATAATACCTTGAATAAATTAACCTTTCAAGTGTAAATGTTTGTGAAATAAATACAGTAAAAGGTAAATTTTGTCCATAATCTTCTTAAAATATTCCCTAACAAATTGGATAGAATAGATTAAAATGAACTTGTAAGCGTTTAACAAATCAAAAGAGATTTATAGATGGTGAAGAATGAACCACAAAAGATGAAGGAGTGTTTAACATGACTGAAATAATCAAGGTAAAAGAAATCGAAACACTAGTTGAAACGGCAAAGAAAGCACAAATAGAATATGAAACTTTTACACAGGAGCAAGTGGATGCCGTTGTAAAAAATGTATATCAAAAAACGTTAGATAATGCAGAAAAATTGGCAATTTCAGCAAATAAAGAAACAGGATTCGGAAAAGTTTCTGACAAAATAATCAAAAATACCTTTGCGAGTGAGCAAGTTTATGAGAGCATCAAAGACTTACCTACTGTAGGTGTAATTAATCGTCGTAAGGAAGAAAAGATCATTGAGATTGGAATTCCTTTAGGGGTTGTAGCAGGCTTGATTCCGTCAACAAATCCAACTGCAACAGTTATTTTTAAATCTTTGATTGCCTTAAAAACAAGAAACGCAATTGTCTTCTCACCACATCCAAAAGCACTAAAATCTATTTTAATGGCTGTGGAAATTATTGAGGCAGCGGCAGTTGAAGCAGGAGCTCCTGCAGGGTTGGTTCAAGTGATTCAAGAACCGACATTAGATGCGACTAGCGCTTTGATGAAGCATACCGATGTATCACTGATTCTTGCTACAGGTGGAAAAGCAATGGTTCAAGCAGCATATAGTTCAGGAAATCCTGCGATTGGTGTTGGACCTGGTAATGTTCCTGTCTTGATCGATGCTACGGCAGATATTGCTCATGCGATTGATTGTGTCATCAGTAGTAAAACATTTGATAATGGAATAATCTGTGCATCAGAACAAGCACTTGTCGTAGATGAAACGGTAAAAGAGGCGGTTATTGAAGAATTAAAAGCTAAAAATGCTTATTTTATGAACGAAGAAGAATCTGCAAAAGTCAGTCAATTTATTTTGAGAGATACAGGCACACTGAATCCTGATATTGTTGGGAAAAGTGCATCAGATGTGGCAAAATTAGTGGGTATTTCTGTACCGGAAGAAACATCTATTTTGATTTCAGAACAAACAGAAATCGGTCACCACAATCCTTATTCAAGAGAGAAATTAACACCAATTTTAGGTCTATTTACAGTTGATTCTTTCGAAACTGGTGTGAAAACGTGTAAAGCTTTATTAGCAAATGAGGGAACAGGTCATACGGCAGTGATTCACACAACAACGGATACTAATGCAGAACTATTTGGTTTAGAAATGAGAGCTTCACGTATTTTAGTAAACACATTAGGTGCATTAGGTGCAATTGGTGCAACAACTAAATTAGCGCCTTCAATGACATTAGGTTGCGGGGCAATGGGTGGAAGCAGTACAACGGATAATGTAACAGCTCATCATTTGATGAACGTAAAACGTATTGCTTATGGTGTTGAATAGATCGTCATAAATCAGCAAGAATAGTTTAAATAGAATATCTTGTAATTGTAACTTTGGAAGTTAGGCAATTACAGGATATTCTTTGTATTTTATAAAATAGCTGTTTTTCGGTGAGTTAATTGACATATTTCACTAGTTTTTCTTGCATCTTAGACAAGCTTTAGGTAAACTAGTAAGGATTGAAAACTTGTCAAGGAGGTAATTTGAATGGCAAATCCAACAATTGCAATTGTCGGGCGCCCGAACGTTGGGAAATCGACGATTTTTAACCGTATAGCTGGTGAGAGAATTTCTATAGTAGAAGATACACCAGGTGTAACAAGAGACCGTATTTATGCCACAGGAGAGTGGTTGGGACGCGAGTTTAGCATCATAGATACAGGCGGTATCGATTTGAGCGATGAACCATTTATGGATCAGATCAAACATCAAGCTGAAATCGCTATTGAAGAAGCGGACGTGATCATTTTTGTAGCAAGCGGCAGAGAAGGTGTTACGGATGCTGATGAATTAGTTGCAAAAATTTTATACAGAAGCAACAAACCAGTGATTTTAGCTGTAAATAAAGTTGATAATCCTGAGATGAGAAATGAAATTTATGAGTTTTATTCTTTAGGATTGGGCGACCCATTCCCTATTTCTGGAAGCCACGGTTTAGGAATTGGAGATGTTCTTGATGAAGCAGTCAAACATTTTTCAACTGAAATCGAAGAAGAAGATGAAGATACGATCAAATTTAGTTTGATTGGACGTCCTAATGTTGGTAAATCTTCATTGATCAATGCAATTCTAGGTGAAGATCGGGTGATCGTTTCAGAGATTGAAGGAACGACTCGTGATGCGATCGATACGCATTTTGAATCTGAAGAAGGTCAAAAATTCTTAATGATTGACACAGCAGGTATGCGCAAACGCGGTAAAGTCTATGAAAGTACTGAAAAGTATAGTGTGATGCGTGCCATGCGTGCGATAGAACGCTCAGATATTGTTTTAATGGTTTTAAATGCAGAAGAAGGTATCCGTGAACAAGATAAGAAAGTTGCTGGCTATGCTCATGAGGCAGGTCGTGGAATTATTATTGTTGTGAATAAGTGGGATACCGTTGAAAAAGAAACAAATACGATGCGTGATTTTGAAGAAGAGATTCGTGATGAATTTCAATATCTAGATTATGCGCCAATCATTTTTGTTTCAGCATTAACAAAACAACGTTTAAATAAATTACCAGAACTGATTGAATTAGTTAGTGTGAATCAAAATATGCGGATTCCTTCTGCCTTATTGAACGATGTTGTGATGGATGCCATCGCAATCAATCCAACTCCAACTGATAAGGGGAAACGATTGAAAGTCTTTTATGCGACCCAAGTGGCTATTAAACCGCCGACTTTTGTTATTTTTGTAAATGAAGAAGAATTGATGCATTTTTCATATGCACGCTTCTTAGAAAACCAAATTCGTAAAGCATTTACGTTTGAAGGAACACCAATCAAAATCATCCCAAGAAGACGGAAATAGCGCATTTTACCACACTTTTTTCAAATGTACAAATAAATTCATTGAGTTATAAAAAAAAATGATATTTTTAGAAAAAACTGGTTAAAACGCATCAAAAACCTTGCTATTACAAGCTTCCTATGATATCGTGATAACAGAATATTGATCCAATTCAATATTTGTACGTCATTTTTGGACCACTCAAAAATAAACGTAAATTAGATATCTTTTAGATATCCTATCCCTTGTGGAGGAGGTGAAATAATCCATGGCAAATAAAGCAGAATTAATCGAAAACGTTGCATCTTCAACTGGTTTAACTAAAAAAGACGCAACTGCAGCAGTGGATGCTGTATTTTCAACAATCCAAGAATCTCTTGCTAAAGGTGAAAAAGTTCAATTAATCGGTTTTGGTAACTTTGAAGTACGCGAACGTGCGGCTCGTAAAGGACGTAACCCACAAACTGGTAAAGAAATTCAAATCGCTGCAAGTAAAGTACCTGCGTTCAAACCAGGTAAAGCGTTGAAAGATGCTGTTAAATAAGACAGTTCTTAGAACCCTTGATTAGTCAAGGGTTCTTTCTTTATATATTTGTGTAAATGCCGGCTTTTGTAAATCGTCCAACGTTTTTGCTTTTTTCGGTGTTTTAACATTTACCAATGGGCTCGTAGTAATATATTCCATTCTGACGGCATAATCCATTACCATGTTCATGATTGATCTCATCCGGCTCATGGTTTCGTTTGCGAAATACATCTCATTTAAAACTTTCTGGAAGAGTTTAGAGTCTACATGGGAATCATCAAATCCTCAGGAACGAACTGCTTAAATCGCTTAATGACTGAGGCATACACAACTTGAGAAGTAGGGCGTAATGTTTTCCGGTGTTCTTTGTACAGTTATCAATTAATTCACTTAAAGATAAATCAGTTCTGTTAACTTCATTAATTTTATCAGTAATTTTTTTAATATCCGAGTAGTTTCATTCCATGCTTATGGGCTGTCTTTATCTGGGGCGATCGTGGTAATTCAGGTGGCGCTGCAGGTCATACAGGTATCTTTATCGATGACAATGACAATATAATCCATTGTAATTATGGTTTTAATGGTATCACGGTAAACAACCATGATTATATCTGGGAGTTTAATGGACAGCCGCTAAAGCCAAAACAAAGCACATCTAAACCACAAGCGTAAAATCCCTCAGGATTAAATCCCATGAGCGGTATTTTTTATCCAGACCAATAGTTAGTAGCGAGCGCCGACACTAACACAGATAATGAAGCAAGTCCAGCGTTAGATTATTATAGTGCAGGTATGGTAATTCCGTATGATAGCTATATTATGGCCAATGGGTTTGCGTGGATCAGTTATGTTGAAAGCAGCGGTAAACGTCGCTATGTTGCTGTTGGTCCAGATGATGGACAGGTCGATACAATATGGGGGAAAAGATTCTTTAATTGATAATTTAACGACATGAAATTAAAATAAGATTGAAATCGAATTTGAACTACTTTATTATAAGTGTATAGTTATTTAAATAGAACTTTAAGTAAAGAGGTGCTTATGAAGAAGTATATATATATTATATTGAGTTTGATGACCGTTGTATCTGGATGCCAACTGATAGAGAAAAGTTATAAACTAGAAGATTTCACAGGATCATGGATTAGTGTTGATGGGACTTTGAAAGTGAGTATTACAAAAGCTAGAGAGAGAAATGAAATCAATTTATTTCTTTCTGATAAAAATTTATCAAGTGGTGATGAGTTAGATATGAGTATGAGTGAAGATGGTTTTTTGAGAGTTGTGGGATCAAACGATGATACAATATACACTTTCCGATTTGTAAAGAAAAATGAATTATCGTTATCATTTAGTTCGGCTGCAGCGAATAGAAATGGAGAGCCAAGCATATCAGCTCCAATAATATTAAAAAAAGACTATTCATTTTTTGAATAGTCTTTTTTTAATTACCAGTTTGTAACGGAATATCGCCAAGCAAAAGTACCACCGATTACGCTGTAAGTGTTGTTATCTGCATTACAAAGTTCAAGACCGCCATACCAAGGATTCCAAACAACATAGGCTACCTGAGTGACTCCGACTAGACCCCATATTGGTGTTTGATAAGTACCAACGATATCTATAGCATGCCATAATCCTTTATAGTCTTTCCCAGAAATTCCTTCCCATGCTCCCCAAATGGCATTACTTTTTTTAATCTGTGTTTCAACTTCATTCCAATTCATTGGACGACCTACATAATAAGGATATACTCCTCTTGTATTGGCGTACTTAATAACATCTGTATAACTAAATGCGTCATTTTTCCCTTTTTTTCCCCATTTAACCATATCGCTTACCTTTGTTGGTCTAGCATCGTTTTTATTATTAAGAATCATTGCTGCAGCATAGGCAGAGCACCAAGAGTTTTGACCCTGAGTTTCATGAACTAGCCAATTAATTTTAGTGCCATATCTATCGCTTGTTATTGATCTTTGCCCAATGTTAGGTGTAGGTTTGACATCAGATAGTGTCTCAAGTGGTAAAGTTTCAGTGTCAGCTGTTTCAAATTCTGTATTTAAAGAATCTGAAGTTACTTGATCTTCTGTCTCTGGCCTAAGTGGTGAAACGTATATTTTTTCTATCTGAGAACCATGTTTAATGTATATATCACCGTTTTTTTCAATGAATGAAACACTATCTTCATTTCTTTTCTCAGCTCGTAAAGATTCTAATTTTTCAGCTAAGAATTTAGAAATTTTAATATCATAAGAACCTTCGACAGATTCATTTAGATAAAGCACATACGTAACAACTCCATCTTCTGTTATCGGAAATATATTTGTTTTTTGTTCGTTATTCTCGCTAACCATTTGAAAGGGTTCTAATAAATCATAATCTTTTGTATTGATAGTTTTGTTTTCAAGTGATAGAAATCCAGCTAAATAAAATGATACATTTTCTTTAGCATAAACTTTAATTTCTTCGCTTATTGGAGGGGTCGAAACACTGAGTTTATTTTCAGTCGCAAAAGCAATTTCTTTACTAGAGAATAGACCCAAAATACATATAACAATAACCAACCATTTTTTTCTTAACATTAAATCACTCCTCGATATAATTATACAAGATCATTAGTCTTATAAATATAACTATATGGTAACATTATGTTGTTGTCAATAGTGAAGAATTACTGAGTTAGAGAGTGTAGATAAAGGTCTTCTTTGATGGGGAGAGCCTGTACATAGTGTTTCTGCTGAGAACTTTACAATTTTTTTGACATAGATTTTTAACAAAAGAGAACTAGCGTTCTCTTTCTTTTTTTGATATAACCTAAAGTTCAGTATATATGTTATGAAATATAATGAAGATATTTTTTTGTTAGCTTTATTCTGGTTTAATGTAGATAGCATATGGTAATGAATAATTGGAGGGGTTAATATGACGGTTAGTATTTCTAAAATAATTGCACATAAGTTAAATTTGGAAAAAATTGGTGGGGATAGAGCTATCTTAGCTGATTCAATTTGAAAATGAATAAGAGGGGCAAGAAGCTTTTGATTTTTTTACTACACATATCGAACAGTCACGAGAGCAAGGGTTTGTAAAGAAGTGTCAATTTTGGGACTTAGAAGGAAATACTATAGAAAGATGCTGTTAAATAAGACAGTTCTTAGAACTCTTGATTAGTCAAGGGTTCTTTCTTTTACATAGATTTTTACGTGGTTTCAGACATATAAGCATTATGAAAAAAATTTTTCGATTTTTTGTTTAGTCATAAATTAGTAGAAACAAGAGAGTGGACATAGCAATTATTTCGTGTATGATAAAGTTATGGAAACTCACACAGGATTATTAACCCATATCAAGGTGTTCAAAGAAAAGCCTTATGCTATAACAGGGATGTTAATTTGGGAAAATGATGTCTGCATTAATTGTGTCATTAAAAACAGACCGTTTGCCAGGTACGTACTATCGCTACCGATGCACCAATATGAAATTGAGATAAAAGGAGACTATAATAGTAGAGGGCAATTTGATGTAAAACATATGCGCATCGTTAACATAGATAGCTATATAGCTTTGATAGGAACACCAGAGTAAAAGGACCCCTGAGAAGTCGGGGGTCCTTTCACTCTGTTCTATAAAGAAGTTAAAAGTGAGTTGGATAAACGGTGGGAGCAGAAGTAATCCTTTCAGAAATAAGCTGGAATTTACAAAAATTTGAAGAGTAATTTTCGTGAATCCCTTCTTATTTTCTCGGGATTAAACACTTCTGTCCCATCCTCGATAAAGAATAATCAACTATGTCTAATGCTAATTGTTTAACTATAAACATTGCAAAGTGCTAATTATTCAAATCAGACTGAATCACTATGTTACTTCAAAATTGCTAGTTTTTAAGAAGTGCGCTATTGTTCTCAAAACCAGCTTTTTTGAAGCAAGTTAAGTATAAATAATAATTAAGAATTTTTTACATAGATAAATTAGAACATCTATAACAAAATAATGAATCTATAATGCCTGTTCTTTAAGAAAATTAAAAGAAGGATTATCTTTGAGCAAAGTTTATTGTATTTCCAAAAATAAAAATCATCCCCCTTTTTGTTTTGTGACAACTAATGTTAAAATAGGGAAGAGGGGTGTTCTCCATGGAATTGGTTTATAATAAAAATCACCTGCAAGCAACAATCATTTACGGTGAAACGTTTGCTTCGCAACTTAAATCGGCTTCAGTTGGATTGAAGCATATTTTCATGATCACCAACCAACGTTATTATGATTTATTTTCGGATAAATTGATTCAGCTTTTTGATGACAAACAAGAAATAGATTGGTATATTTGTAAGAATGATGTCCATTGTAATAATATGAACGAATTAGAAAGTCTATTATTATTTTTATCAGATTTTGATCAACAGCAAGAATTTGTTTTCTTGGGTGTAGGGAATGAAGGGGTTGTTCAGCTGACTAATTTTCTACATAAAACATCTGTTTTGACTTCTGAATGTTGGTTATTGCCACTTTCAGTGCAGTCATTAAGCAAAAGTTTGATTCCAGAAGTTCAAATAGAATTACTGAATCATCCCGTTTTGAAAAGTAGTGTACTAGCAGAAAAAATAATCTATGATCGGACATTAACAAGTGATCATGGAGCTGGAAAAGTAGTTGATTTCCTTGTTTTTATTCGTTGCGGCTTAGTTTGTAGCCATGATTTTTTACGAATGCTTTTCAAAAATTATAGTGATGCAACACGATTGAATCAGCAGTCATTTACTGGCATGCTGGATGAAATGATACATTATTATGAAATAAATGGTCAAACGATCGACCAATTTGGTCATTTGTTTGAACAAGGCTTTTTTGAAACAACCAATGGCCATTTACTATCTGGTCACATGAAACGGTTTTTAGGTTGTTTATTGCAGCTGTTATGGTCTCAAGAAAGCAATCAGTTTTCGTTTCATTACAAAAATTTTATGATATGGTTAATCCATTTAGGCTATCCGATCGATTTTCCAGAACAAATATTAGTCAGTGATTATGTGGAGGGGATTTTACAGTGTGTTGATCGTGGTGAAACTGCCGTTCTTTTGAAAGAAGTTGGTGTAATCGATCAAGCGCAAAAACCTAATGCAGAAGACTTATTGGTAACAGTAGAAAAATACAAAACTATTTTAAAAGAAATCAGAGGGTAATTTATGATGACATACAGTGAAAAAATGTTACAGGCTATACATGAAGAAGAGTTAGCTCAAGCTCAATTGATGCTTGCAGAAGCAATTAGAAAAGATGACGATGATACACTTGCTGATTTAGGGGAAGAGTTATTGTCACTTGGTTTTTTAGAAGAAGCGAAATTAGTTTTTGAGCATTTATTGACAATTTTTCCAGACGCGGATGGATTGAATATTCCTTTAGCTGAGATTGCGATTGAGAACAATCAGATCGATGATGCGTTTGTTTATTTAGAGAAAGTAGCTAAAGATAGTGATAGCTATGTTCAAAGCTTGCTTGTTACAGCAGATCTCTATCAAGTGATTGGCATTCCAGAAGTAAGTGAAGCAAAATTAAAAGAAGCGCAACGACTGTTGCCAGATGAGCCACTGATTTTATTTGCCTTAGGTGAATTGTACTTTGTGAACGGACAGTTCCGAGAAGCTTGTGAAAGTTATGGAGAATTACTTGAAGCTCAAGTGACAGAAATTTCTAATGTATCGATCAACGAGCGTGTTGGAAGTAGCTATAGTATGTCTGGAAACTTCGAAGAAGCGATTCCATTTTTGGAAAAAGCATTAGAAGAAGGACAGACTGATGATCGGTTATTCCAATTAGCTTTTACTTATTTACAGCTTCATGAAAATCAAAAAGCAATTGCTTTATTGCAGCAATTAAGAGTATTGAACCCACATTATCAATCGCTGTATTTATCATTAGGCGAAGCTTTACAGGAAGAAGAACAATTAGAAGAAGCTCGTACCGTTTTAGCTGAAGGAATCAAAGAAAATCCTTTCCAAGTAGATTTGTATCAGTTGGCCTCTGAGAATGCTTACCGACTTCACGATACAGAACAAGCAGAAGCGCTATTAAAACAAGCGTTAGAACTTGGCGAGAAAACAGATGAAACAAGATTGACGTTAAGTAATTTGTATTTAAACGAGAAACGATTTGATGAAGTGATCGATGTTGTAAAACAAATGGATGAACAAGGACATCCGTATGGCGAGTGGAATCTAGCTCATGCCTATAATGAGTTAGAAGAGTTTGATTTAGCAAAAGTCCATTATGAACAAGCTTACCAAGAATTGTCTCATGAGCCGGAGTTTTTAAAAGAATATGCTGTTTTCCTCAGAGAAGAAGGTCAATTAGCGAAAGCGAAGGAACTATTACAACACTATCTACAGCATGAGCCTGGTGATAATGAAGCAGAATCATTGCTAGAAGATATTGAAGAAAGATAGGTGATACGATGTTTGTCAATGTCTCGGATAAGAAAGAATTTTTGGTTTGGTTAGTCAACAATATTTCTTTTAGTCAAAGAGAAGTTTTATGGATTTTAAACTATTTGATCAATCATGAAGCTATCTTAAATAATGTACATTTTATAGAGCAAGCCGATAAAGCAGCTCGTGGATTAAAAGTTACATCAAGAGAAATGGAAGAAGAACCTATCCGATTGTTCCTATCAGGAAAAGTATTTACGGATACAGATCAGATTTTTCATGAAATTCGTATGAACTGGAAAGAAGCGTTATATATCGAATGCGTTTTTGACGGATCTTGGCAAAACAGCCAATACTTATCGATTTTAGAAGACAATCCATACGCTCGTTGGAATGAACAAGTGAGTGAAGAAGTAGTTGAAAGTATCAACAATTTCTTTGCGCATGAAGAAAAACAAGCAAAAATCGATTTGCTGTATAGTCAGATTGATTTAGCATTAGAAGACAATAACTATGATGCTTTTTTAGAGTTGACGGATGAACTGAATCATTTAAAGAGCGTTTAGTAAACACAAAAAAACAAGGTTGAAACAAAACAGTGGACCAACTGTCTGTTTCAACCTTGTTGTATTACTCAATAGCTTTCTTCTATTAATTAAATTGCTTTTTACGCTTAAATAATGTTTTGGTTGGTCTAGAATACGTAAATCCTTCTCCAATGGCTTCATGAACGTTGATTACTGAGATAAATGCCTTTGCATCTAGCTCATGAACAATTCGTTTAATTTCCATGATTTCACTTGGGCTGACAACAACGTATAGAACTTTTTTATCAACTTGAGAATACCCGCCTTGGCCATTTAAATACGTTACACCGCGTTCTAACATTGCCATGATCACTTCGCCAATATCTTCTGTGTGATCAGAGATGATCAGCATTCCTTTAGCTGCATACGCGCCATCTAAAACAGAATCGACAACTCGACTGAAAACAAAGGAAACAATCAGTGTATACATCATTCGTTTGACATCGATATAACTTAAAGAAAGAATCAAAACTAAGATATCGAAGATTAGCAATGAGCGGCCCATGCTGATGCCGTAATTCTTTTCTAAAATTCTAGCAACTACATCAGTTCCGCCAGTTGTTCCGCCAACTCGATAGACTAAACCACTGCCAATCCCAGCTGCTAATCCGGCAAGTAATGAGGCAATCAGTAGATCGTGATCCAAATTGACTTCGATTGGCCAACGTTGCCACAACCATAAAAAGACTGATAAAGAAACGGTTCCTAAAATCGTATAGTAAAAAGAATGTTTGCCTAAAATTTTTCCCCCAATCAAAATAAGCGGAATATTAATGATCAAAGTAGAATAAGCTGGATCAATATAAAAAAGTGCACGTAAAATCAAAGTAATCCCTGTAACTCCGCCTTCAGCTAAATCATTGGCAATATTAAATGTCACTAACCCGAATGCATAAAGGCATGTTCCCGCTAAAATCAAAAGAACATCTTTTATATAAAATTTTTTTTCTTCCATTTTTTACCTCCTTATCCAGTACTCACTTTATCATTCTCATTATAAAACAACAAGTAGAACCTTTCCAGATTGCGTAGTTTTTGATAAGATGATTAGTAAGAAAGGTTGGGGTAAAATGAAAGATGAAAATCAATCGCTTCATTCTATGCAAGAAGAAGTGGATGTGTATATCCAGCAATTTAAAACAGGCTATTTTTCTCCATTAAGCCAAATGGCACGATTAACAGAAGAAGTCGGGGAATTAGCTAGAGAAATCAATCACTATTATGGTGAAAAACCCAAGAAAGCTGAAGAAAAACCAAAAACAGTTTCTGAAGAATTAGGGGATGTATTATTTGTTACGATGATCATGGCAAATTCATTGGATATAGATTTAACCGAGGCATTTCAACGAAATATGGATAAATTCAACAAACGGGATAAATATCGTTTTGAACGAAAGGACGGGCAAACAAATGATTAAAATTTTAGTTGCAGGTTTTAAAGGGAAAATGGGAGCAACTGCCACAAAGATGGTTTTAAATCATGAGGGATTTGAATTAGTGGGTGTACTGGATCCATTTGAAGAAAAAACAAGTCTTAAAGAACTAGCTGAGTACCAAATGATCGATGTACCAATCTTTAAGACAAAAGAAGAGGTTCTTACCGTTCAGCCTGATGTTTGGATCGATTTTACAATTCCAGCCGTAGCATATGAAAATACGCATTTTGCTATAGAACACAAAATTTCACCCGTTGTAGGAACAACAGGTTTAACAGAAGAGCAGTTAGCAGAGTTGACGGAGCTTTCAGAAACATTGAAAGTAGGCGGTTTGATTGCACCCAATTTTGCGGTTGGAGCAGTTTTAATGATGCAATTTGCTCAAAAAGCAGCGGAATATTTTCCAGATGTGGAAATTATTGAGCTTCATCATGACAATAAATTAGATGCACCAAGTGGAACAGCCATCAAAACAGCTGAAATGATGAGTGAGGTTCGTTCAAAAAAAATACAAGGACATCCTGAAGAAAAAGAGCTGATCGAAGGTGCACGCGGCGCAGATTTTGAAGGCATGAAAATCCATAGTGTTCGCTTGCCAGGCATGATTGCACATCAACAGGTACAATTTGGTGGTGTTGGAGAAGGCTTGACGATTAGACACGATTCTTATGATCGCAGTTCATTTATGACTGGAGTTGCTTTAGGTTGTGAAAAAGTCGTTCACTTAGATAAATTAGTCTACGGATTGGAAAATTTATTATGAAATTAGCAATTATACCTGATGAATTTATTCAAGCAGCGGGTGTGCTGAAAGAAATCCAAGCGCATGGTTTTGAAGCTTATTTTGTTGGTGGAAGTGTTCGCGATGCGTTGTTGAATCAGTCGATTCATGACGTTGATATTGCCACAAGTGCTTACCCAGAAGAAATCAAACAAATTTTTCCTCGAACGATCGACGTTGGAATCGATCATGGAACCGTCCTTGCCTTGGTCGGTGAGGAACAGTATGAAATTACTACTTTTAGAACAGAATCTACTTATCAGGATTTTAGACGTCCAGATACAGTGACGTTTGTTCGCTCATTAAAAGAAGACCTAAAGCGACGCGATTTTACAATTAATGCTTTGGCGATGGATGTTAATGGGGAGATCATAGATTTATTTGATGGAATGTCTGATTTGAATCAGAAAATTATCCGAGCAGTCGGAAATCCTAAAGAGCGATTCCATGAAGATGCATTGCGAATGATGCGAGGATTGCGTTTTGCTAGTCAATTAGATTTTACAATTGAAGCAGATACATTGGCCGCTATTCAAGAATTCCATGCTTTGCTTGCTAAAATTTCTGTAGAACGGATTGCAGTTGAGTTTATCAAATTATTATTGGGCAAAAATAGAAAAGCAGCCTTGGTACCGTTTATTGAGACTGAATGTTATCAATATTGTCCAGAGCTAAGAACATTTGGTGAGGCATTGCTCAATTTTTCAGAATTGCCGAATCAGCAAATTGAAACAGAAAGTCAAGCATGGGCTTTGTTACTTAAAACAATGCAGTTAAAAGATAATCAAATCCGAAATTTCATGAAAGCATGGAAACAGTCTAACCAAACAATCCATGATGTACAGCAACTTATTTATGGATTGGATAAACGACTTTTAGCAGATTGGCAGCCATTGGATCTATTTAATTTAGGCTTGAAGTCAGCTTTATCTGTAGAAAAACTATTGTTTTATTATGGACAAAATAGTAAACTTGAAGAAGTAAAAGAACGTTATTCACGTTTGCCTATTCACGACAGAAAACAACTAGCTGTAACTGGAAATGATTTACTGGCTTACTTTAATAAAAAACCAGGTAAATGGTTAGGTGATATGATAGAAACGATTGAATCAGCTGTGGTGAATGAGCAAATACTAAATAACAAAGAAAAGTTACTTAGCTTCGCAAATGAAATGATCGATAAGGAGTGAATAATCATGGAAGAGTTTTCTAAAAAGTTCGTTGTTGGCGCAAAAGATACTGCAAAAGAAATCGGATCAGGTGATTTAGAAGTATTGGCAACACCGGCTATGATCGCAATGGTTGAAAATACGTCAAAAGAATATTTGCATAAAGAACTGGCTCCGGAAGAGACCAGTGTCGGTACATTGATCGATGCAAAACATTTGCGTCCTTCTAAAGTTGGGGCTGAAATCATTGTTAAAGTAAAAGTTGAGTCTCAAGAAACATCGAAGATAAACTTTTCTTTTACTGTGTTTGATGGTGAACAAATCGTAGCATCAGGCATTCATCAAAGAGCTGTTATCTTAACAGATGTTTTTTTGAATAAACTAGCACTTGCTAAGTAAAGATGCGAATAGTGTGACCTAGCATGAAAGTTATGCTAAACTTAACTTTGTAGAAATTATTTTAGTAAGGAGACTTATGTTATGAGTAGAGAAATGACAGGATTGAAGTTTTATTTTAGAAATGGTGAAACTTGGACGATCGGTCGCCGTTTTATCGGAGATCTATGGATCAAACAAATCACAACTAGCTTTGGTCGTATCCACGGAAGCGAATTTATGGAAATCCATCCATGTGAAGGCTTTAAAATCGAGATCTTCCAAGAAGGAGACCATGTTCAAACACATGATATCAACCTTGGTGGGCTAGAATTAGGTATGTTCGCCCGCGCTTTAAAATATGAAGATATCGAGCGTATGGAAATTTTATACAAAACTGGTACACCAGATTTAGTTTATTTCCCATACAAAGATAAAACTGACGAAGGTTTAGACAATGTTTATCAATCTACTAAAGTCAGCGAAAAAACAAAAAGCTTATACATCGTGATCGATCCGAAACAAACTGTTGATGATGTGTATGGTGAAGAACTTTAAAAAATAACTGATGACCGTAGATTTCTTTTTAAAAGATTCTGCGGTTTTTTTAACTTTTATGATGGGGTGTAAAAATTGAAAGCAATTGAATTATCTTTTACAGAAAAACAAGCGAAGTTAGAACTGAATCATGAGGTCGACTTACCTAAAAGAACAGAAAATCAATTACTGATCAAAGTCGAAGCAGCCGCAATTAATAGAACAGATTTAATGGCAAAAGAAACTGGAAAGTTGCCTAAAGGCAGTTCTATTTTAGGAGTAGAAGTTTCAGGGATCGTCATTGAAAGTGATTCGGAGCTTTTTCCTCAAGGAAGCCGTGTCATGGGGCTAGTCAATGGTGGCGGTTATGCAGAATATGCTGTGATGAACATCGGTAATGCAATGCCTTTATCAGAACAGTTGACTTTTGAAGAAGGTGCGGCAATTCCGGAGGTGTTTCTTACAGCATATCAAACACTTTTTTTGTTAGGAGAATTGAAGTCTACGGAGTCTGTATTAATTCATGCAGGGGCGAGCGGTGTAGGCACGGCTGCCATACAGTTAGTTAAACAATTAACCTCAGCTAAAATTTTTGTAACAGCAGGAACTCCTGAAAAACTTGAATTTTGCCGCTCGTTAGGCGCAGATATTCTTATTAATTATAAAGAAGAAGCCTTTCCTCAAATCGTACAAAAAGAGACAGAAGGCAAGGGCGTCGATCTTATTTTAGATTTTGTAGGTGCTTCCTATTGGGAGTCTAATTTAGCTAGTATTGCATATGACGGACGCTTGATTCTGATTGGAATTCTCGGAGGTTCGCTTGTGAAAGAAGTTAACTTGATGACTTTACTGGAAAAAAGAATAACTGTTAAAGGAACCATGCTGACTCCACGTAGTGATGCGTACAAAGCTGAATTAACGAAAGAATTTTTAAGAAAAACCACTAAACTATTTGAATCAGGTCAATTGAAGCCTATAGTCGATTCTGTATTCTTGCTTGAAAATGTAGAAGCGGCCCATCAATATATGCTGGAAAATAAAAATAAAGGAAAAATCATATTGAAAATCAACGAGTAATTCAAACTCAGCCATATAAAGATAAAATGCTGATAATCAGTTGGTTTTAAACCTTTTCAATTCAATCAGCAAGAGGATTTTTTTATTAATAAGAAAAATATGTTGACACTTAGGTGAGGTAGGTATATACTGAGAACAATTCTTAAATAAATCAGTTACGGAGTGATTCATATGACAACCATGAAGCATAACCAATTACAACTGAATAATTATTACTTTAGCTATTTTAGATGAGTTTGTATTCATAACATTATGGATGCAGACTAGCAAGTTTGTATCTATGATGGCTAGGGGATTTTGAGATGACTTTCAGCCGCGTAGATGAGAAAATCTATAGTGGCTTTTATATTACCTATTTTTTGTGAGGTGTTCACTGTAGATTTTTCTAAAAATTTACGTGAATACCTTTTTTGTTTGAATAAAATACGTTTGAGGAGGAATTAAGATGGACAATAAAGTCACAGGACATACGAGATTGGCTGCACTATTTGCTACGCCGATCCGTCACAGTGTTTCACCAATGATTCACAATACAGCATTTCAAGCTTTAGATATTGATGCTGTATATCTAGCTTTTGAAGTGGGAACAGATGGGCTAGAGCAAGCGATTGATTCAATCAGAAATTTAGACATGATAGGTGCAAATTTATCCATGCCTAATAAAATAGCAGCGGTTGATTATATGGATGAATTAAGCGAAGCTGCACGCTTGATAGGTGCAGTTAATACGATCACCAACGATAATGGAAAATTGACAGGTCATAACACTGATGGTACTGGTTTTATGAGAAGCATACAAGACATCGATGTAGATATTATCGGAAAAAAGATGACGATCATTGGTGCTGGCGGAGCAGCTACAGCAATCATCGTACAAGCCGCTTTGGATGGTGTAAAAGAAATCACTGTGTACAATCGAAAAGATGATTTTTACGATAATATCAAGACGAAGTTAGCATACATTTCAGATAACACGGAATGTATCATTACCCTAAAAGATTTAGCTGAACAAGATTCCCTAGCAAAAGATGTGGCGGAAAGCGCATTGTTATTGAATGCAACTGGTGTTGGCATGAAACCATTAGAAAACCAAACACCGATTCAAGATTTTTCAATCATACGTCCAGACTTAGCTGTTTGCGATGTTATCTATACACCAAGAGAAACAGAATTTTTAAAACAAGCGCGTTTGCGTGGCGCAAAAACGAACAATGGTTTAGGCATGTTATTGTACCAAGGAGCTGCCGCATTTGAAAAGTGGACAGGACAAGAAATGCCAATAGATATCGTTAAACCAATTATTGAAAATAACTAATCATACACTGAAGGAGAGAAAACAAATGATCGTAATTATGAAATCAGAAGCAACCAAAGCACAAATTAAATCGGTGATCGAACGAGTAAAAAAAGAAGGTTTAGAGGTTCATTTAAGTGAAGGTAAAGAACAAACAATCATTGGCTTGGTTGGTGACACAACAAAAATGCAGGATGTGGCATTCAATAGTTACGATGGTGTTGAAAATGCAGTTAGAATATCTTTGACATACAAACTAACTAGTCGAGAGTTTCATCCAGAAAATACGATCGTTGACGTTGATGGCGTTAAAATAGGTGACGGAAGCATGACGATGATGGCAGGTCCATGTTCAATCGAAAGTTTGGATCAAATCCGCGAATGTGCCAGAATCGCTAAAGCAGGCGGTGCAACAATCTTACGAGGTGGTGCTTTTAAACCTAGAACATCGCCATATGCTTTCCAAGGTTTAGAAGAAGAAGGATTGAAATACATCCGCCAAGCTGCAGATGAATTTGATATGAAAGTCATTACAGAAGTTATGGATGAAGCACATATTGATATGATTGCTCAATACAGTGATATTTTACAAATCGGTGCTAGAAACATGCAAAACTTTAAATTATTACAAGCTGTTGGTAAAACAGGTAAACCAATTGGCTTAAAACGAGGAATCTCTGGTACAATTGATGAGTGGTTAAATGCAGCAGAATACATCGCTGCTCAAGGAAATTTCAATGTAATTTTTATCGAACGTGGTATTCGCACTTACGAAACTGCAACGCGTAACACACTTGATTTAAGTGCTGTTCCGTTAATTAAAAAATTAAGTCATTTTCCGATTATTGTTGACCCAAGTCACGGTGTAGGAATTTGGGATCTTGTTCCTTCAATGGCACGTGCAGGAGTCGCAGCAGGAGCAGATGGATTGATTGTTGAGATTCATCCAGATCCTATCAACGCTTGGTCTGACGGTCCACAATCATTAAACGAAAAAACATACATGCGCATGATGGAAGAAGTTCACATCATCGAAAAAGCAATGAAGGAAATTAATGCCTTAGGGTAAAAATAGTACAAGACTGCACTAAAAAATAGGAGTTGGATCAGATGAAACTTACAGTAACTTTACCAAATCATTCTTATGATTTGACTATTGAAAAAGGATTGTTGGCAAATATTGGGCAATGGGCAAAAGAACTCTGGTTGCCGCAAAAAATTGTGATTATAACGGATACAAATGTTCAGCCGTTATATGGTGATCAAGTTAAAGAAAGTTTAAAAGAAGCTGGTTTTGATCCTTCTACCTTTGTAATTGATGCAGGAGAACAAAGCAAACGCTTGTCCGTAGCTGCTGAAATTTATGATTTTCTTGCAGATGAAGGGCTCACTAGAAGTGATGGGATCATAGCACTTGGCGGCGGCGTTGTTGGCGACTTAGCTGGTTTTGTTGCTTCAACCTATATGCGAGGTCTGCATTTTTTACAAGTCCCAACAACGTTGTTGGCCCAAGTCGATAGCAGTATTGGCGGTAAAACGGCTGTTAATACAACGAAAGCAAAAAATTTAGTGGGAACATTTGCACAGCCGGATGGCGTTTTGATTGATCCGGACACCCTAACTACATTAGAAGTAAGACGAGTTCGTGAAGGAATCGCAGAAATTATCAAATCTGCCGCAATTGCAGATGAAACGTTATGGCAACAATTGGATGCGTTAAAAGATGAACATGATTTATTAACGCATGCCACTGAGATCATCGCTGCTTGTTGCAAGATAAAAAGAACTGTGGTTGAAGCTGACGAATTGGATAATGGTGTCCGTTTGCTACTTAATTTTGGTCATACGATTGGTCATGCATTGGAAAATACAGCAGGTTATGGCATTTTAACTCACGGTGAAGGGGTTGCAATCGGAATGAGTCAAATCACTCGTATTGCAGAAGAAAAAACACTGACACCAGCTGGAACAACTGAGCAACTAAACGATATGATCCAAAAATTCCATTTACCAATTACATCTGAGCACTGGAACAAAGAGGAATTATATACTGCATTGACTCATGATAAAAAAACACGTGGCGGTCAAATCAATATTATTTTACTTGAATCGATCGGCAAAGCGAAAATCGTTCGTATTCCAATAGAAGAAATGAAGAGTTATTTAGACTAGGGGGAAAATATATGCGTTTTATTACTGCGGGAGAATCACATGGACCAGAATTAACAGCAATTATTGAAGGCTTACCAGCAGGAATGCCTTTATCACCTGAAGACATTAATTTAGAATTAGCTAGAAGACAAGGCGGATATGGTCGTGGCGGCAGAATGTTGATTGAAAAAGACCAAGTAAGAATTACTTCCGGCATTCGTCATGGGAAAACATTAGGCTCACCAGTAACGCTGGTGGTTGAAAATAAAGATTGGAAGAATTGGACTTCTGTGATGTCTATTGAAGAAGTTACAGAAAAAGAGAAAAAAATTCGCCGAGTAAACAAGCCACGTCCAGGACATGCGGATTTAGTTGGCGGTATCAAGTATAAGCATGATGACTTAAGAAACGTCCTAGAACGTTCATCTGCACGCGAAACAACGATGCGAGTGGCAATTGGTGCAGTAGCTAAGAAATTACTAAAAGAACTGGATGTTGAAGTAGCTGGTCATGTTGCAATATTAGGTGGCATCAAAGCAGAAATTCCAGATAATTTAACAGTTGAAGAGATTCAAGAACGTTCGGAAAAATCAGATGTTCGTGTTCTTGATCCATCAGTAGAACAAGCGATTCGTGATTTGATCGATCAAACAAAGAAAAATGGAGATACGATTGGCGGTGTCGTTGAAGTCGTTGTTGGCGGAGTGCCGATTGGTTTAGGTAGTTATGTGCAATGGGACCGCAAGCTAGATGCAAAAATAGCACAAGCCGTAACCAGCATCAATGCATTTAAAGGTGTTGAATTCGGTATTGGTTTTGAAATGGGCTTTAAGCCTGGTAGTCAAGTAATGGATGAAATCATTTGGAATGAAAAAACTGGTTATACAAGAACATCGAACAATCTAGGTGGTTTTGAAGGTGGTATGACAAACGGAATGCCGATCATTGTTAGAGGGGTCATGAAACCTATCCCTACATTATACAAACCACTACAAAGCGTAAATATCGATACAAAAGAACCATATAAAGCAAGTGTAGAACGTTCTGATAGTACAGCTGTTCCGGCTGCAAGTGTCGTTTGTGAAGCTGTTGTAGCAACTGAAGTAGCTCAAGCTATGCTAGAAAAATTTGGCAGCGATGCTTTTGACCAAATGAAAGAAGAAGTAAAACAATATCGCCGTTATACTCAATCGTTTTAATCAAATTATAAATGGAGAGTGAAGCGGAATGAACAAAAAGGTCTTGATTGTCGGTTTAGGATTGATCGGCAGTTCGTTAGCATTATGTATAAAAAAAGAACATCCATTAGTAACGATCATTGGTATCGACAGCTTAGAAAAATCTGAAATGTTTGCCTTAAAACGACAAATCATCAATCAAAGAGGGGAATCGTTTGAACTTGCTGCTGAACAAGCAGATGTAATTTTCTTGTGTACGCCAGTTAAAAGCATGCTGAAACAATTAAAAACTCTCGGGCAATTGTCATTAAAAGAAGGGGTAATTATTTCTGATGTCGGCAGTACTAAACTTGAAATTATAGAGACTGCCGAACAAGCTGGGTTAAAAACTTTTATCGGTGGTCATCCCATGGCAGGCTCACATAAATCTGGCGTTACTGCTGCAGATGAAAATCTATTCGAAAATGCTTACTATATTTTAACTGAACCTAAGTTAAAAGCGCAATCTCAAGTTGATGAATTGCAACGATTATTAAAGGGAACAAGAGCAAAATTTGTGGTTCTAACTCCAGAAGAACATGATCAAATTACAGGAATGCTCAGTCATTTACCACATATTATCGCGGCTGGTTTAGTGAACCAGAGTAAAGTCTTTAATGAAGAACATCCTCGTTCTAGACAATTAGCTGCTGGCGGGTTTCGTGATATTACACGAATTGCTTCTTCAGATCCACAGATGTGGACAGATATTTTACTAAGCAATAAAGCGGCATTATTAGATTTAATGACCATCTGGCAAACTGAAATGGAGCAAGTAGTATCATGGCTTAAAACTGAAAATACAGAAGCGATTTATCAATTTTTCTATGAAGCAAAAGAAACCAGAAATCAAATGCCTGTTCATAAAGAAGGGGCTATCCCGGCCTTTCACGACTTATTTGTGGATGTACCGGACGTTCCTGGTGTCATTGCTGAAATTACAGGATTACTTGGAAAAGCAAAATTGTCATTAATCAATTTAAAAATCCTTGAAACCCGTGAAGATATTTACGGTATTTTACAATTAACCTTTAAACGCGAAGAAGATTTAAAAAAGGCGAAGGAATATATTGAAAGAGAAACAAATTATTTGTGTTATGAAAAGTAAAAGGGGATAAGCTCATTTAGATTTTATCTGCTTTTCTGACTAGTTTTTCAGGAAAAAGATAAGTTTTAAATGAGGTGAATTTTCCTATTGTTCAGACGAAACTGAACAAGCACGTTAGGTCGTGAAAATTAGGAGGGATATTTTGGAATTAGTAATCAATAAAGTTGGTTTAAATGGAACAATCGCTATTCCCAGTGATAAATCGATTTCCCATAGGAGTATTATGTTTGGCGCAATTGCACAAGGGAAAACAACAATTAAAAACTTTCTACGAGGTGACGACTGTTTAAGCACATTAAAAGCTTTTCAAGATTTAGGTGTGAAAATAGAAGATGATGGGGAAATTATCACCGTCCACGGCACTGGAATTTCAGGATTGAAACCAGCCAAACAAGCAATCGATGTTGGTAATTCAGGTACTACGATTCGTTTGATCATGGGAATATTAGCGGGCACCCCTTTTTCTACAGAATTATTTGGCGATCATTCAATTGCCAAACGTCCAATGAATCGAGTGATGTTACCTATCAATCAGATGGGAGCTAGTTGTTCCGGTCATGATGGAACGGAGTTTCCGCCACTTACGGTAAAAGGAACAGACAGTTTACAACCGATTAATTATCAAATGCCTGTTGCCAGCGCACAAGTCAAATCAGCAATTCTTTTTGCAGCATTACAAGCTCAAGGAGAATCAGTTATTATAGAAAAAGAAAAAACACGTGATCACACAGAAGATATGATTCGTCAGTTTGGTGGAGAAATTACTGTGTCAGGTAAAGAAATTCATATCAGTGGTCCACAACAATTAGTTGGGCAAGAAGTCAATGTACCAGGTGATATCTCTTCAGCCGCGTTTTTCTTGGTCGCTGGATCAGTTATTGCAGATAGTCGTATTGTATTAACGAATGTTGGCTTAAACCCAACTCGCACCGGTATTATTGATGTTATTCAACAAATGGGTGGAAAACTAAGCATTGAAGAAACGGGTAGTGAAGAAAATAGAGCTGGAACCTTAACGGTTGAAACCAGTGAATTAAAAGGAATTGAAATCAGTGGCGAGATTATTCCACGTTTGATTGATGAATTGCCGATCATCGCTTTGTTAGCAACTCAGGCACAAGGAACGACAATTATTCGTGATGCGGAAGAATTGAAAGTAAAAGAGACTAATCGAATCGATGCTGTGGCCAATGAGCTAAATAAAATGGGGGCAGATATCGAACCGACAGATGACGGGCTGATCATTCACGGGAAAACACCGCTGCATAGCGCTGATGTTACCAGTTATGGAGATCACCGCATAGGAATGATGCTCCAAATTGCTGCTCTTTTAGTTAACGATGGAACCGTTAGATTAGACAAAGCTGAGGCGATTTCAGTTTCTTATCCAGCATTCTTTGATGATCTAAACAAACTATATCAATAAACGGAGGAACGTACATGAAGGGGATTATTTTAATTGGTTTTATGGGAGCGGGAAAAACAACCGTAGGAAAGCTGCTTTCAGAAAAAACAGGAATGGAACACATTGATTTTGATGATAAAATAGTTGAAGAAATTGGTATGACGATCCAAGAGTTTTTTGATTTGCATGGGGAAGAAGCCTTTAGAGAAAGAGAAACGAATGTTTTAAAACGTTATCTAGACCACAATCAAGTAGTGTCGACTGGTGGAGGAATCGTTATGCGAGCGGAAAATCGGGAACTGTTAAAACAAATGGCACCAGTTGTTTATCTCCAAACAAAACCAGAAATATTTATTCCTAGATTGAAGCATGACCATACAACCGTTAGACCGTTAGTTGTTTCAAAATCTCCAGATGAAATCAGAAAAGTCTTTGAACCACGAATTCCTTTTTATGAAGAAAGTGCCAGTTTAGTAGTAGATACAGACAATCGAACACCAGAAGAAATCGTATCTGTAATTTTAGAAAATATATAAGTAGGTGAAGGAATGAAAGTCGGTTTTTTAGGTCCAGAAGCATCTTTTACTCACACTGCAACAAAAACTGCTTTCCCAAATGAAGAGTTAGTTTCTTATCATTCGATCCCAGCTTGTATAAAGGGTGTTGAATTTGGTGAAGTAGATTTAGGTGTAGTTCCCATTGAAAATACAATCGAAGGATCGGTTAATACGACGGTCGACTATCTTTTTCACCAAACAACGATTCCTGTGGGAGCAGAAATTGTATTGCCAATCTATCAACAATTAATGGTGACAAAAAATAACAAGGAATCGTGGCTGGAAACAACAAAAATTTTATCTCATCCTCAAGCATTAGCACAGTCACAAGAATTTATTCGTACCCATTTTCCTATGGCTGATTTAGAAGCAACACCATCGACTGCGTATGCTGCAAATTTTGTTTCTAGTCATCCAGAGCAAAAAATTGCCGCAATTGCACCGAAACTTTCTGCTCAGGCATATGATTTGGAAATTGTCGGTAAAAATATTCAAGATGTAGCGATCAATCAAACTCGTTTTTGGGTTTTAGGTGCTGAAAAAGTCGAATTACCTATCCAATCAAAAGAGCAGAAGTTGACGATCGCACTAACTATGCCAGATAATATGCCAGGCGCTTTGCACAAAGCTTTGTCCGCATTCAGTTGGCGAGAAATAGATTTAAGCAAAATTGAATCTAGACCACTAAAAACCACATTGGGTGAATATTTCTTTTTAATCGATATAAATGTTCAAAAACCACAACAATTACTAGATAATGCGATAAAAGAAATACGTTTAATGGGTGGAACAGTGAAAATATTCGGAAATTATGCGATTCATCCAATCAACGGAGTATAAAGATCTGAAAAGGTCTTTTTATTTTTTGTTAAATTTCAACTATCTAATAGGAATTTTCAGCAAAATAAGGTATGCTTATATTTGTTGTTAATTTAAGTGAGGTGGACGTAATGAGCCGGGTGGATCGTTATAAACATATACATGATAAAGCAAAACCAGTAGAAGAAAGAAATGGATTTAATCCTAGAAAAGAAAAAAATTATTCTGAAGAACCTAGAAATAGCTATTATCAAGAACAAGAATCAAGCCCTTATCAAGAACCAATGGCTGGTGATCCCAGACAAAGATATGAACAAGCTGATACACAAGGAAAAAACAAACAATTCTCCAAAAAAGAAAAGAAACCAAAAAAACCAAGAAAAAAGAGACGATTCAGTTGGCCTAAGAGAATTTTCTTATTTTTGATATTACTGATTGTATTAGCGGTAGGTTTCTTTTTCAAAGGGAAATCTTATGCTGAGAATGACAACTCTTTACCTAAAGAAGCGATTGAAACATTCCACGGAGTAAAGAGTGCGAATGGCGCTAATAATATTTTGATTTTAGGTAGTGATACACGAGGAGAAGATTCTGGTCGTGCCGATACTATAATGGTGTTGCAACTAGATGGTCCATCTAAAAAGCCTAAACTGATTTCATTTATGCGAGATACTTTTGTTGATATCCCTGGATATGATGCAAATAAGATCAATGCATCTTATGCTTTAGGCGGAGCGGATTTAGTCCGCCAAACTCTAGCTGAAAACTTTGATATTCAATGTAGATATTATGCTAAAGTTGATTTTCAATCATTCGAAAAAATTATTGACTCGATGTTTCCAAGTGGTGTCGAAATCGATGCTGAAAAAGATTTGAATTTAGATGGTGTGGATATCGCTAAAGGTAAGCAAAAAATGGACGGACACACATTGTTACAATATGCACGCTTTAGAAAAGATGAAGAAGGCGATTTCGGACGTGTTCGACGTCAGCAGCAAGTCATGACCGCAGTTATGGGACAATTGAAAAATCCTCTAGCTTTGATTCGCACGCCGGAGTCTTTAGGACGTTTAGTTGGTTATATGTCCACGGATGTACCTACAAGCTTTATGTTGAAAAACGGCCCATCGATGCTAAAAGGCGGGGGCGGAATCGAACGATTAACAGTTCCTGTTGAAGGATCTTGGAGCAATGCAGACTATGATTATGCTGGCAGTGTACTGGAAATTGATTTAGGAACGAACCAAACAGCGGTTCAAAATTTCCTTGGACAGTAAGTATTTTATTTAAATATGCATTGATTTATGCTATATTTATTATGCCGTGTAAAATTAGTGAAACGAGGTTACAAAATGAAAATTGCTATTGTGACAGATAGTACAGCTTATTTACCTGAGCGAATCAAAAATTCGCCCAATCTATTTGTTATCCCCATCCCTGTTATTTTAGATGGTAAGATATATAATGAAGGAATCGATATCGAAGCTGATGAATATTACAGCTTGTTGAATAATAGTAACGAGTTTCCGACGACTTCTCAACCTGCATTAGGTGAGGTTATCGAGCTGTATAAAGAAATCGGAGATAAAGGATATGATACGATTATCAGTATTCACCTATCATCTGGTATTTCGGGATTTGTTAATACCTTATTTTCTTTAACAGATTCGATAAAAGGTGTGACGCTTTACCCATACGACTCGAAAATAACTAGCGTACCAATGGGACATATGGTAGAAGCAGCATTAGACTTAGTTAAAGAAAATGCTAGTTTAGAAGAGATTTTTACTAAATTAGATATTATCAGAGATAACACTTATGCTTATTTAATCGTTGATGATTTAAATAATTTAGTACGTGGAGGACGATTGACGAATGGCGCAGCATTAATTGCTGGCTTGCTGAAAATCAAACCTATCTTGACTTTTGAAGATGGAAAAATTGTTTTATTTGAAAAAATTCGTTCGACTAAAAAAGCATTTGCTCGTGCAGAAGAAATAATCGGTAAACGAGATAAAGAAATTGATCGACCAGTCAAATTATACGTGATCCATGCGAATAACTTAGCTGTTGCAGAAGAAGAAAAAGCTAAGCTAATGGAACAATATCCAGATGCAATTGTTGAAATTGGTCATTTTGGACCTGTTATTGGCACTCATTTAGGTGAGAAAGCAATCGGTATTTGTATTTCAGCCCAATAATTTTAGCATGAATAAATGGAGATGAAACAAAGCTGTTTTAGTTTTGTTTCATCTTTTATTTTATCCTTATAGCTCAACTAAAGATAAATAGTATGTTACAATAACAAATAAATCATACTTTTTTTATTGATAATCGATTAAAAATAACGATTCAATAGTCATTTTCCTTTAAAAGTAAGGTATACTTAAAGAAAAAAGGAGGGCGAGTGGATGAATCTATTTGAAGAACGTTTACAAAAAGAAAAAATGAAACAAGTTCAACTACTCGCAGCATATTACCAAGTTGTTAATCGCTTGCCGCTCGGTGATAAGAGAGATCAGATGATTCGTGATATATTAGCCTGTAAGGATAAAATAAAGAAAATTAATCAGCAATTGACGGAATTAAATAAAAAAGAATAGAGATAAAAGGAGCGCATTTTGGCTATAGATTTTTTTACGGTACTACTAGCTGTTTTTGTGATAATAATGTATATTTACTTGAGTTTAGTAAGAAAAAGTGTATTGATTAAAAGTAGGAAAAGAAGTTTTTTTTATATCTTTGTCATTAGCTGTAGCTTGATACTGCTGACTGCTACGCTATTTTCTGAACAAACGATCGATCAACGGATTCGTGGACTTCTTTCCGTTTTACTTATTTTGAGTTTTTTACTTGATACGAAAGGTCTAGCAGATGATCGGCTGATTTTGGGTCCTTTTGATAAAAATGGTGTCATGTATCAAGACGTAGAGAAAATGGCATTATTAATCAAGAAAAAAGAAATTCGATTAAATTACTTCAAAAATGACCGCAGAGGACCTATGATGAAGTTTTCAATACCTTTAGAAGATTTGTTGACTTTTCTTTCTGAACGATTGAATGAAGACGCTGAAATCAGTATTTTAGTAGATGATGAAAATTCCAAAACAGGCTGAATTCTAAGAAGAAAAATAAAAAAATAGGCGAGAGCAAAGGCTGATGAAACACTTTGTTTTCGCTTTTTATTGGGGTTTAAATTGTTCTAATTAAATTCATAAAAGAATTTTGTAAATAATAGTCAATTTTAGTAGGTATTTCTTAAACAGTTTGCTATAATGTGTCAGAGAAATTCTGAAAGGAAGTATTGTTGTGAATAAAGAAATCGACCAACGAATTGCTGAACTAAGAGAAAAATATAAAGAGTTACCTCCAGAAAAAAAAGCTGAGTTGGAACGCCATATAAAAAAGAGAAACTTCTTAAACTACAAAAAAATCGAACTAATCAAGTCAGAGTTACTTCGTTTAGAAGCACGTCGTGCGCAATTGGAACTTTGCGAAAAACAAAAAGAACTTGGACTAATTGAAAAGAAAATAACCTGTAAAAAAGAAAAATTATTACGATGTTTAGGAAAACAAATCAATCCATAATTAGTAGGGGGATACGAGATGGAGTTTGTTAATTTAATAATTGTATTTATTCTTGCTATAACTATTTCTAATGTATTTAATAAAATAGTACCAATCATACCTTTACCAATCGTTCAAATTATTGTTGGTGTTATCATCGGGCTGACTGATGTCGGACGCGAAATTACTTTTGAACCCGAAATATTCCTAGTCATGATCATTGCACCTTTGTTATTTCGTGAAGGTGAACGAAATGACATTTCTGCTACTATGAAAAATTTTAGCGTAATTTTATTTCTCGCCTTTATCGGTGTTTTGATTACACTTGTCAGTGTTGGTTGGGCATTACATATAGTTATTCCTGCACTTCCGATTGCAGCATGTTTTGCCTTAGGGGCAGCGCTTGGACCGACAGATGCAGTAGCTGTCGGTTCTTTATCTGGAAAAATTCAGATTCCGCCTAAAGCAATGCATATTTTAGAAGGAGAAGGATTGATCAATGATGCTTCTGGCGTTACTGCTTTTCAATTTGCTTTAGCAGCTTTATTGACAGGTAGTTTTTCAGCTACTGATGCTGGAATCATGTTGATCGTTTCGAGTATTGGCGGAGCCATTGTTGGTGCTTTTTTAGTGATGATCAAACGTCAAATTGTAATGATCTTAGAAAAAGCTTCAGCAAGAGATGTAACCGGTTATTTATTATTAGAATTGTTGTTGCCGTTTTTGGCCTACATGGTTGCAGAAATTTTCCACGTCTCAGGAATCATAGCGGCAGTTGTCGCGGGTGTTATGCAAGCAGCTAGTTTTAAAAAAGTTTCTTTATTTGAAGCTGAACTTTCAAGTGTTTCTGAAAGTACTTGGGGAACAATTACTTTTACCTTGAATGCGTTGGTATTCCTATTTTTAGGGATTGAATTGTCACAAGTTTTTTCACCAATTTGGAATAGCCAAACGTATTCTAACAGTTTCTTGATGGTCGTTGTTTTGATTTTAAGTATGACATTATTTGTAGCGCGTTTTTTATCAATTGTCTTGATTTACAGTGTGAAAAACGGAATTAAAAATCTTTGGTCATCTATGAATGAAATGTTGATTTTAACATTTGGTGGAGTTAAAGGAACAGTCAGTTTAGCCACAATTTTCATTTTGCCTTTAACAGTAAATGGTCAAGATTTTCCTGAGCGATCGTTGCTATTGTTTATCACGGCTTGTGTGATTTTAGTTACTTTAGTAGGTGGTATCCTTGTCTTGCCTTTTTTAACTGAATCTGATGAAGCAGAAAGTATGAACATTCAAGGCATTACCTTACTTCAAGATGTCATTGAACGTCTTAAAATGATCAATCAAGAAGATCCGCATGTAGAAATGAATGTAGTGATTGAAAATTATCAAGATCGTGTAAAAGAATTGTACACAGAGCAATTGCCCTCAGAACAGCGGCAAGAAGTCCAAGAGTTAAGAGCGCTGATTGTTTCGATTGAGCGTGATGGCTTAGAAGAAAGTTTTCGTCAAAAAGAAATTGGTATTGAAGGTTACCGCTTGTATGAACGTCTGATTTCTAGAATGGAACGTTCGATTGCGAGACAATTACTTTCTATCATCGGCTTTTGGCTATTGTTTGTCCGCCAAATCATTGCTATTTTTGTCCATCCTAAATTATCATGGGCTAGAAAAGACGAAGAAAATCGACGAGAATTTCAAAAAGAAGAATTAGAAAACGTTCGACAAGTATTTTTACAAAACACAGAAGTTATTTTGAAAAGTTTGGATAACTTAAAAGGGGTATATGACGACGAGATCATTCGTTTCTTTATTGAAGGACGTTTACAGTTTGCTCACAGATTGGAAGATGGAACATTTATTGATTCGTTTATTGTTCGTTCTCAGTCTAATTATGTTAAAGAACTATTGATTGGTTATCAAGAAGAGCGCAGAATAATCGATGAATATGAGCTTGCTGACAAAATATCTTCCTATGAAGCAAATGAATATCGAAAAAATGTCAACTTACTAGAATCGTATTCGATCAATGATGTTTCTAGTACGATTCCGTTGCGGAAATTAACAAGAGAACTAAAAAAAGAAGCTCAGCGAGAAAACTAGCTTCTTTTTTTTGCTTTTTTTTGATACAATAAGCAGGATGAAAAGGGCGTGAGCATATGAAAGAATTAAAAGTAAATGAATTAACCAAAACATACGGAGAAAAAACATTGTTTGATCATATCTCTTTCCATATCCATGATAAAGAACGAATTGGATTGATTGGTACAAATGGAACTGGTAAAACGAGTTTATTGAATATCCTTGCTGGCAAAGATAGCGGAGATGGGGATGTTGAAGCTGTTCAACAACCAAATGATTATCAAATAGGCTACCTTTCTCAAAACCAAGAATTCGACTCAGAATTAACCGTTGTTGAAGCAGTATTCCAAGGAGATACACCGATTATTCAAGCAGTTAAAAATTACGAATTGGCATTGCTCGCTTTAGCTGCTGATGGAAGTAGTGAATCAGCTCAAAAACAGTACGCTCAAGCGGAAGAACGTATGAATAAAGAAGATGCCTGGACAGCAGATACAGATGCAAAAATCATTTTACAAAAACTTGGAATTGAAACATTGCATAAAAAAATCGGCGAATTATCTGGTGGACAAAAGAAGCGAGTGAGTTTAGCGCAAGTATTGATTGAGTCACCTGATTTGTTACTATTAGATGAACCGACAAACCATTTAGACTATGAAGCCATTAGTTGGCTTGAAGGCTTTTTAAACGGATATCATGGTGCAATTTTAATGGTTACACATGACCGATATTTTCTAGATCGGGTGGCAAATCGTATTTTTGAATTATCTTTTGGTAAATTGCATGAATACAAAGGAAACTATGAAGCATATATCGTAGCCAAAGCAGAACGTGAACGCGTTGAACTTGAGCAAGAAGATAAAAGAAAGCAATTTTATAAACAAGAACTTGAGTGGATGCGTGCAGGTGTACAAGCACGAGGGACGAAACAACAAGCACGTCAAGATAGATTTTATGATCTTAAAGAAAATCTTCATCAAGTGAATCAAAAAAGTCAATTAGAGATAGATGTAGCTACACAAAGACTAGGGAAAAAAGTATTAGAAATCAAAGATGGAAACTACCAGATCGAACATAAAACAATTTTAAATGCATTTGATCTTCTAATTCAAGCAAAAGACAGAATCGGAATTACTGGGAAAAATGGTGCAGGGAAATCTACATTGCTGAATATCTTGGCTGGTCGTCTGAGCTTAGATAGCGGAATTTATTCAATTGGCGAGACAGTACGCTTGGCTTATTATACACAGCAAAATGAAGCGATGGATTCAAACCAACGAATGATTTCTTACCTGCAAGAAGCAGCTGAACAAGTCCAACGAAATGATGGGACAAGTATAGGTGTTGCTGAATTATTGGAGCGATTTCTTTTCCCACGTTTTATGCATGGAACTGTCATCGGTAAGCTTTCCGGTGGAGAGAAACGTCGTTTGTATCTATTAAAACTGTTGATCAGTCAGCCAAATGTGTTATTATTGGACGAGCCGACAAATGACTTGGACATTGATACGTTGACAATTTTGGAAGATTATATTCAAACATTCAAAGGGGCGGTAATCGCCGTTTCACATGACCGATATTTTCTCGACAAGACGATGGACAAGCTACTTGTTTTTCAAGGAGAAGGTCAGATTGCAACTTATTTTGGATCGATGAGTGATTATTTGACTGAGAATAAAGAACAGAAGAAAAAACCAACGAAAATCGAATCAAAACCGATAAAGGTATCTGAGAAAAAAGAAAAAACAAAATTAACTTACATGGAACAAAAAGAGTGGGCAACAATCGAAACAGATATTGGGCAACTTGAAGAACGAACAGCACAGCTTACAGAAGAGATGAATCATCAAGGTGATGATTTTACTAAACTACAGCAACTTCAAACGGAGTTATCAGCTGTTGAACAAGAGTTAGAAGAAAAAATGGAACGCTGGGAATATTTGAGTGAATTTGCAGAAAATTAGGAGGCAGCAACTATGGAAGAAGCATATTTAGCATTAGGCCGCAAAATTTTAGAGGAAGGTCACTTGAAAGAAGACCGTACAGGAACTGGTACACGCAGTATTTTTGGTCACCAAATGCGTTTTGATTTATCAGAAGGATTTCCTTTGTTGACGACTAAGCGAGTACCATTTGGTTTAATTAAAAGTGAGTTGTTATGGTTTTTAAAAGGAGATACTAATATTCGTTACCTATTACAACACAACAACCATATATGGGATGAATGGGCGTTTGAGCGTTATATCAAAAGTGAAGACTACCATGGTCCGGACATGACAGATTTTGGCCGTCGCGTCTTAGCAGATGAAGCTTTTAAAGCGAGCTATGAAAAAGAACATAAAGAATTTTGCGAAAATATTTTGACGGATGAGGCTTTTGCTGTTAAATATGGTGAGTTAGGTAATATTTATGGAGCGCAATGGCGTCATTGGGAAACAAAAGAAGGTCATTTTATTGATCAATTAAAAAATGTCATTGACATGATCAAAAAAACACCAGATTCTCGTCGCTTGATTGTTTCGGCTTGGAATCCAGAAGATGTCCCTTCTATGGCTTTACCACCTTGTCATACAATGTTTCAATTTTATGTAAATGATGGTAAATTAAGTTGCCAGTTGTATCAACGAAGTGGCGATGTTTTTCTAGGAGTTCCGTTTAACATTGCTAGTTATGCGTTATTGACGCATTTGATTGCACATGAAACTGGTTTGCAAGTGGGAGATTTTGTGCACACAATCGGGGATGCACATTTATATACAAACCATGTCGACCAAATGAACGAACAACTTACAAGAGACATTCGTTCATTTCCGAATTTAAAATTGAATCAGGAAAAACAATCTGTTTTCGATTTTGAAATGGAAGATATCGTTATTGAAGGATATGATCCACATCCAGCAATCAAGGCGCCAATCGCCGTTTAATTTGAAAGGAGTTCCTCCATGCTAGCAGCCATATGGGCACAAGATGAACAAGGGACAATCGGTAAAGAAAATCGTTTACCTTGGCATTTGCCGAATGATTTGAAATTTTTTAAACAAATGACTGAAGATAACACGATCGTTATGGGAAGAAAGACTTTTGAAGGCATGGGGAGCCGTCCATTGCCAAATCGACAAACAATTGTCATAACTAGAGACAAAGAGTATTCTGCAAAAGGAGTCATCGTACTTCACGCTATAGAGGACGTACTTGATTATGCGAAGACATTCTCTGGAATTACCTTTATTGCTGGTGGATCAGCAGTATATGAAGATTTCCTGCCATATTGTGATGTGTTATATCGTACGGTTATTCATCATACATTCGTTGGAGATACCAAATTTCCGACTGTTTCTTGGGATGATTGGACATTGATCAATTTAAGCGACGGGGTCCAGGATGAAGAAAATAATTACGCGTATCAATTTGAAACCTATCAACGTAAAGTAGCCTCTGAATAACTGACACTTGAACTTATGAATTGAATTTATTCAGATTTTAGCCTGAATGAATTCTTTCATAAGTTTTTTTGGAGATTAAAGAGGAAAGGAGAAGGGTGGTAGGAAGTGTCATTTTCGATAAAAGTTACTCTGTTTCTCTTAAGATATGGATAGAGCAAAAAACCATACTTATTCCAGCATGGTTTTTCTTATTACCTAAATATGATTGCGATATAATCCAACAACTTTGCCCAAAATGCTTACATTATTCAAAATAATTGGGTCTAATGCATCATTTTCTGGCTGTAAACGAATATGATCTGACTCTTTAAAGAATCGCTTGCAAGTCGCTTCGTCTTCATCTGTCATAGCAATAACGATATCACCATTAGAAGCAGCACTTTGTTTACGAACGATGACTTGATCGCCATCTAAAATCCCTGCATTGATCATACTTTCTCCTCTAATAGTCAGCATGAATAAAGCATTTTCTTCTGTCTGTAAATCTGGCGGAACAGGGAAAAAGTCAGAAGCTTCTTCTACAGCTAAAATAGGTTCACCAGCTGTAACAACACCAAGCATTGGAATGACTGATGGCTTGACACCAATTGTTTCCAAACCATCAGCAGTTAATTCAATTGCTCTTGGCTTTGTAGGGTCACGTAAAATCAAGCCTTTTTTTTCTAAACGCGCTAAATGTCCATGGACAGTAGAGGTTGAAGAAAGATCAACTGCTTTTCCAATCTCTCTCACGGTTGGTGGATAGCCTTTAAGCTCAACTTGTTCATATATATATTTTAATACTTCGATTTGTCTTGTGTCTGTACGTTTCACCACAACCCGCACCTTCTTTCGATTTATAATTTTAGTGTACCATAGTTTCATACAGGAATCAAACAAGCGTTCGTGTTTTTTTGAAAAAAGTAAATCATGCATATTTTCGGGAAAAAATAGCTGTGTTTAACGTTACATTCTGTAAATAAGAGGTGTTGTTCCTCATTTTTATCGTGAATATGGTTGTATTTTTCCTGCTCATCTTATAAGATAGACATGGAAAGTAAACTTGTCTTGCTAGTGTGCTAGCTCATCAGAGAAAAGATAAAAATAGACTTGTGAGAAAACGTGTCACAAACTTATTTCCCTATTTTCATGACAGCGATGGACAAGCCCACTATGTTTTTATATTAAGGAGGCAAAAACATGTTATCGTCAGAAAAAATGAAACGAATCAATGAACTTGCTAAAAAGGCAAAGGACAGCGGATTGTCTGAGAAAGAAAAAGAAGAACAAAAAGTACTTCGTCAAGAATATCTAGCTGCTTTCCGGGGAGGTATGCGTCATCATATAGAAGGGATGAAAGTTGTTGATCCTAAAGGAAATGATGTAACGCCTGAAAAATTGAAAGAGATCCAAAAGGCTAAAGGATTACACAATAGAAAATAATTTTAGTTTTTTTTACTAAAAGTAATTGCTTTCATAAAGGAAATACGCTAAAATATAGTTAATAAAGGTAAAAAAAACCTAAATAGGAGATGATTTTTTTGTTCGACAACACGGATCAGTTAGGCGTTAATACAATTCGCACATTGAGTATCGAAGCAGTACAAAAAGCAAACTCAGGACATCCTGGATTACCAATGGGTGCTGCACCTATGGCTTATGCACTTTGGACAAAACATTTAAAAGTAAACCCTAAAACATCAACAAATTGGGCAGATAGAGATCGTTTTATTCTTTCAGCAGGTCATGGTTCAGCAATGCTTTATAGTTTACTTCACTTAGCTGGCTACAATGTCACAATAGATGATTTGAAAAGCTTCCGTCAATGGAATAGCAAAACACCTGGACACCCAGAAGTGCATCATACAGATGGTGTTGAAGCAACAACTGGTCCTTTAGGTCAAGGTATCGCTATGGCTGTAGGTATGGCTATGGCTGAAGCACATACAGCAGCGACTTATAATCGTGACAGCTTCCCTGTGATCGACCATTATACGTATGCTCTATGTGGCGATGGTGATTTGATGGAGGGTGTTTCTCAAGAAGCAAGTTCTATGGCTGGACATATGAAATTAGGTAAATTGATCGTGTTATACGATTCAAATGACATCTCTTTAGATGGACCAACATCAAAAGCCTTCACAGAAAATGTTGGCGCCCGCTATGAAGCATATGGTTGGCAACATATTTTAGTTAAAGATGGCAATGATTTGGAAGCTATTTCGAAAGCTATTGAAGCTGCTAAAGCTGAGTCAGACAAACCAACTTTGATTGAAGTGAAAACTGTAATTGGTTATGGCGCACCAAAAGAAGGAACTTCTTCAGTGCATGGTGCACCAATCGGAGCAGAAGGAATTACAGCCGCTAAAGCTGTTTATGGCTGGGAATATCCTGATTTCACGGTTCCAGAAGAAGTAGCTACTCGCTTTAAAGAGACAATGGTTGAAGAAGGCGAAGCAGCAGAAAATAAATGGAACAACATGTTCGAGAACTATACAAAAGAACATCCTGAGTTAGCTAAACAATTTAAACAAGCATTTTCAGATGAGCTTCCTGAGAACTGGGATAGTGAATTACCAACCTATGAAGTGGGATCAAGTGCAGCTAGTCGTGTAACTAGTAAAGAAACGATTCAAGCTATTTCAAAAGCTGTACCTAGTTTTTGGGGCGGATCTGCTGACTTGTCTGCTTCAAATAATACAATGGTTGCATCTGAAAAAGATTTTGAACCAGGTCAATATGAAGGTCGCAACATTTGGTTTGGTGTTCGTGAGTTTGCAATGGCCGCTGCAATGAACGGGATTCAATTACATGGGGGAAGCCGTGTGTATGGCGGAACATTCTTTGTATTTACTGACTATTTACGTCCAGCTGTTCGTTTAGCTGCAATTCAAAATACACCAGTAACTTATGTATTGACACATGATTCAGTTGCTGTTGGAGAAGATGGACCAACACATGAACCAGTTGAACAACTAGCAAGTATTCGCTGCATGCCAGGTGTGCAGGTTTTACGTCCAGCAGATGGTAATGAGACAGTGGCAGCTTGGAAAATCGCAATGACGACAAAAGATGCACCGACTGTTTTAGTTTTGAGCCGTCAAAACTTACCAGTGATCGAAGGAACAAAAGAAAAAGCAAGTGAATTTGTTCAAAAAGGCGCTTATGTAATTTCTTCGCAAAAGGGTGCTAAACCTGAAGGAATCCTGATTGCTACTGGTTCTGAAGTGAACTTAGCAATCGAAGCTCAAAAAGCATTGGCTGAACAAGGAAAAGACGTTTCTGTCGTTTCAATGCCAAGTTTTGACTTGTTTGAAAAGCAAACAGAAGAATATAAAGAGTCAGTTTTACCAAAAGATGTAGTAAAACGTGTGGCTGTTGAAGCTGCTTCACCATTTGGTTGGGAACGTTATGTAGGTACTGCTGGTACTACAGTAACGATTAATCACTTTGGTGCTTCAGCTCCTGGCGATTTAGTGTTGAAAGAATTTGGTTTTACAGTTGATAACGTTGTTTCAAAATACAATAACTTATAAAATCAAAAAAACAGATGGGGTTTTCCCATCTGTTTTTATTTTTTTTATGTAATATTTTTGTAATAATGGAAATATTTATTATTTTCATTAAATTAATTTTAATAATATAGACCTGAAAGGATTAGAGATAAAATAAATATCCGAATAACATACTCTATGTAAAAAGATTAAAACAAATTCGAAGTGATTAATAAAACAAAAATTTCAGATGGATTACACCCACTTTAAAACTTCACATTTTAGGTCTAAATAATTGTTTATAAAAAAATCCCCGAGTAGAATGATATTATGATGTTCTATTGAGGAGGAACAAGTGAATGAATGAGAATAAAACAAGAAGCAGCAGGCATCAACAAAAAGAACACAAAAGTAATAGTAAACGAATTGCTTCTGTAATAGGAACTTCGTTAGTATTTCTTCCAGTTGTTGGTAATATTTTGCCGATGGGCGTTCAAGCAACTGAAGTTGATCAGCAAGGAGCTGTTTCTCAACAAGCATTTATTGATTCTATTGGATATTCAGCTGCTTCTGTAGCTAGTGCGAACGATTTATATGCATCTGTGATGATTGCTCAAGCATTATTAGAAAGTAGTTATGGTACATCTGGCTTAGCTGCTGCACCAAATTATAATTTATTTGGAGTAAAAGGTAGCTATGGTGGGCAAACAGTTTACATGCCTACGTCAGAATATTTGAATGGGGAATGGGTGACGATGACTGAACCGTTTAGAAGTTATTCATCGTATGCTGAATCATTTCAAGACCATGCTAATGTATTAAAAACAACGCTAGCTTCTAATGGGAATTATCATTACTCTGGTGTATGGAAGAGTAATACTACGAATTATACAGACGCTACAGCAGCTTTAGCAGGCCGTTATGCTACAGATCCTAATTATGCTAGCAAACTGAATTGGTTGATTGCAACTTATGGTTTAACAGCTTATGATTGGGGAACCGCTGAACCAACAGTAACAAGTGGTACTGAGACTGTTGGACAAAGTACTGCAACTTCAACAGCAACTGCTCAATCCTATACAGTTGCATCAGGCGATACACTTTGGGGAATAGCTGAAAGATTTGGCATTTCAGTTGACCAATTGATGGCTTCAAACGGATTATCCGCTGAGCTAATTACTGTAGGTCAAGTACTACAAGTCGCATAAAAAAAATAAAATCGATCAACGAATAGTCCATTTAGAGACAATTTGTTGATCGATTTTTTTATTATCTTTTCCCAGATCGTAATTCTTCTAAACGTCGTTGACGATTTTTAGTTAAATCTTTGATTCTTGGTCTAGGCAGAATTGCTTCTGGAGTTGTAGTTGACTTTCCTTTATACGTTCCAGGATCATTGATGTCATACTGTTTTAAGTGTTCGATGACTTCTCGTACAATCTGAGTAGGAGTTGATGCACCGGCAGTTACAGCAATTTGTTTAATATTTGTTAACCAGTTAGGATCAAGTTGAGAAACATCTGAGATTCGATGAGCTGGGACACCTGCTTGCTCAATAGACACTTGAGCTAGCCGATTGCTATTATTGCTTTTTGGATCACCCACTACAATCGTTAAATCACAACCTTTAGCCTGTTGTACGACTGCCTCTTGGCGCACTTGTGTAGCTTTACAAATATCTTTGTGGATATGGACAAGAGGATATTTTCCCTGAATAGAATCCATCAAATCACTAACATCCCATTGGCTCATGGTTGTTTGATTTGTCACAAAAATTTTATCGGTATGTAGTTCTAAATCAAGGATATCGGTTTGATTTGAGACTAAATGCACATGTTCTGGTGAAACCCCAAGTGCTCCTTCTGGTTCAGGATGGTTTTTCTTACCGATATAAATCACTTCATAGCCTTCTGTCACTTTTTCAGCAATCAGCTCGTGAGTAATCATAACGTCTGGACAAGTTGCATCAATCACAGTTAAGCCTTTTTTTATTGCTAGTTCTTTTACTTTGGGTGAAGTACCATGTGCTGAAAAAATAACAGTTCCTTGAGTAACTTTAGCTAAAATTTCTTCACGGTTTTCTCCATCTAATGTGTGTATTCCTATACTTTCAAACGCATCAGTTACGTGTTTATTATGAACGATCATCCCTAAAATATAGATAGGACGAGGTAAATTTTCATCAAGAGATGCATTTCTTGCAATCACCATTGCATCAACAACACCATAACAATAGCCGCGTGGGCTAATATTTATAATTTTCATAAATGAATTAACTCCTATTTAATCATTTTTAAATGTTTCTTTGTTCTCTATTATACAATACGTTTATTAATTTTAAGTTAAGGCTCCTAAACGATGATGTAGAAATGTTATGTATATTTTTATTAATATTTTTCAATAACACGAACTTTTCAGTAACTAATTATAACATAACAACTAATTAAACGGAGTAGAGGATTGGCGGATTTTTTCAGAAAGTAAGAGTCTGCGAATTCTTTATATTTACCAGATGCATTCAGTTTGTTAAGAAAAAAAGACGCACTAATTAGAAGCGGACAAAGTTTAAACTGGAGGAAATTTAACTTTTATATTCAGCTCATCTTTTGATGTCAACAGCAAAATGATAGCCAGATAAGTTGATATAAGCTATTATAAACACAAGAAAGTTTTCATATATTTGAATACAAAAATGGAGGAATGGATCATGACTCAAATTTTTAATTCAGTTACCGAATTAATAGGAAAGACACCTATTGTAAAACTAGGAAAGATAGTTCCTGATGGAGCGGCAGATATTTTTGTAAAACTTGAATTTTTTAATCCAGGAGGAAGCGTAAAAGATCGAATCGCATTAAGTATGATCGAAAAAGCTGAAAAATCTGGACATCTCAAAGCCGGAGATACAATTGTAGAACCAACAAGTGGCAACACTGGTATTGGATTAGCGATGGTTGGTGCAGCAAAAGGATACAAAGTTGTGATTGTCATGCCTGATACAATGAGCGTTGAACGGAGAAAATTGATGCAGGCATATGGTGCAGAACTATTGTTGACACCTGGATCAGAGGGGATGAAAGGGGCAATTGCCAAAGCATCAGAACTATCCGAGAAAGATGGTTATTTTATGCCGATGCAGTTTGACAATCCTGCCAATCCAGAAGCGCACGAAAAAACTACTGGAAAAGAAATTCAAGATGTTTTTGGTCCTGCTGGTTTGGACGCATTTGTAGCTGGAGTAGGTACTGGTGGGACGATCACTGGTGTTGGTAAGGAATTGAAAAGAGTGTACCCAAAAATCTCAATTGTTGCAGTAGAACCAACGGAATCACCTGTTTTAGAAGGTGGGCAACCAGGACCACATAAAATCCAAGGGATCGGTGCAGGCTTCATTCCAAAGGAGAAATCTATGGAAAAGTGATGGCAGTACCTAGTGAAGATGCGATGAAAACTGCTCGTCAACTAGCAGCTAAGGAAGGTTTATTAGTTGGTATTTCTGCAGGAGCTGCCGTAAATGCTGCAATTGAATTAGCCAAAGAATTAGGTCCAGGTAAAAAAGTTTTAACAGTTATACCTGATAATGGGGAACGATATCTTTCAACAGTACTTTACAATTTCCCTGAATAAATTTTCACAATAAAAAGGAAGTTTTTTTACTTCCTTTTTATAATAGGTGTACATAGTTAGTCAAAAAGTATGCAATACTACTTTATTCTAAAAAAAAATCAAGATAAACTGTACATTATTGTTCAATTATTCTTGTCAAGATAGTTTAGAAATAGTATCATTTAAGAAAGAGAGACTGGGAGGGGAAACAAATGGACAATATATTGGTAAAAAATGCACTAGAAGAATTAAAAGAAGCCAATATTCGTATTACTCCTCAAAGATATGCGATCTTAGAATATCTAATTGAGAATCATAGCCATCCGACTGCTGATGAAATATATCGTTCGCTGGAAGATCGATTTCCTAATATGAGCGTGGCAACTGTTTATAACAACTTACGTTTGTTTACTGATATTGGATTTGTTCAAGAAATGAATTACGGCGATGCATCTAGTCGTTTTGATTTCAGTTCAAAAAAACATTACCATGCAATTTGTCAAAATTGTGGTAAAATCGTTGATTTTCATTATCCAGGTTTGGAAGATGTGGAAATGGCTGCGAGCAAATTGACAGGTTTTGAAATCAATGAACACAGATTAGAATTATATGGGCTATGTCCAGAATGTCAAAATGCTGAAAAAAAATGAAATGAGTGAGAAAATGAAATCAATTCATACAGATAAAGCACCTAAAGCAATCGGTCCTTATGTACAAGCCAATATTGTGAATGGTTTATTATTTGCTTCAGGTCAAGTTCCTTTGAATCCTGAAACGGGAGAAGTTGTTGGTACAACGATAGAAGAACAAACAAAGCAAGTCTTGAAAAATATTTCAGCAATTTTAGAAGAAGCTGGAAGCGATTTTGATCATATTGTAAAAACAACGTGTTTTTTACAGAATATGAACGATTTTGTAGCTTTTAATGAAGTTTATGCAGGAGCGTTTACGAGTCAATTGCCAGCTCGTTCGGCTGTAGAAGTAGCCCGCTTACCTAAAGATGTTCTTGTTGAAATAGAAATTATAGCTGAAATAAATGAATAGCACCTTGTTTTCACAAGTTGAGAAACTAAGTTTTCTCAACTTTTTTTGTTGCAATAACAGTATTTTCAGTTTGTTAAACTAATTTTCAGATGAAAAAATAGTTAAAAATAGAGAAGTTTGTGAAAAAATATCTTTTAGATTCACAAGCAAAGAACTCGAATATGGCCTTTCGCTTTGTTATATTTCTAGTATACCAATGGATTTATAATAGTTCCCTTGGTGAAAAATTTAACTTGAAAGAAGGGATTTACAAAATGAAAGTCGTAGTCGTAGGATGTACGCATGCAGGAACAGCTGCAGTCAAAAGTATTTTAACAAATCACCCAAACGCGGAGGTAACCGTTTATGAACGAAATGATAATGTATCATTTTTATCTTGCGGTATTGCGCTATATGTTGGAGGAGTAGTGAAGGAGGCTGGCAGTTTATTCTATTCAAGTCCTGAAGAACTAGCGTCTCTAGGTGCTACAGTCAAAATGGAACATGAAGTCGAAACTATCGATGTTGATCATAAAACAGTCACTGCAAAAGATTTACAAACAGGTATTGAAGAAACCGTTTCATACGATAAATTAGTTATGACAACTGGTTCATGGCCAATCATTCCACCAATCAAAGGAATCGAAGCTGAAAATATTTTATTATGTAAAAACTTTAATCAGGCAAATGTGATTATTGAACGTGCTAAGGATGCCAAAAAAGTTGTCGTTGTAGGCGGCGGATATATCGGAATCGAATTAGTAGAAGCGTTTGTAGAATCTGGTAAAGACGTTACGTTGATCGATGGTTTAGATCGTATTTTAAATAAATATTTAGACAAACCATTCACAGACGTTTTAGAAAAAGAACTTGTAGACCGTGGTGTGACATTGGCATTAGGCGAAAATGTTCAAGAATTCCGAGCTGACGCAAGCGGATATGTGAATAAAGTAATTACTCCTAGTCAAGAATTTGAAGCTGATATGGTTATTATGTGCGTTGGATTTAGTCCAAATACAACATTACTTAAAGATAAAGTCGATATGCTGCCAAATGGCGCTATTGTAGTTGATAAGTATATGAGATCAAGTAATCCAGATATTCTTGCTGCAGGTGATAGTGCAGTTGTACACTATAATCCAAGTAATACGACTAATTACATTCCACTTGCAACAAATGCTGTTCGTCAAGGCATGTTGGTGGGTTATAATTTGGCAGAAGAAAAACTAGCTTATCGCGGAACGCAAGGAACTTCTGGTCTATATTTATTTGGCTGGAAAATTGGTTCAACAGGTGTTACCTTAGAAAGTGCAAAAATGAACAACCTAGATGTGGAAGCAACCCAATTCGAGGATAACTATCGGCCAGAATTTATGCCGACTACAGAAAATGTAATGATGGAATTGGTTTATGAAAAAGGATCAAACCGTATTGTAGGTGGACAACTAATGTCTAAATACGATATTACTCAATCAGCTAATACATTATCATTAGCTGTTCAAAATAACATGACTGTCGAAGATCTTGCTTTGTCAGATTTCTTCTTCCAGCCACATTTTGATCGTCCTTGGAATTACTTGAATTTATTAGCACAAGCAGCTTTAAAGGATATTGCTAAAAATTAATAAAAAAAATAGAATGGAATATTCTTCCATTCTATTTTTTACCTTAAATTGATGTAGGATCTTTGCATTTTTAGCCTTTTTTTGAGATTCTAAGTATGTAAGTAATGAAAGGGTGCAATGTAGTGGAAAAGAATAAAAAAAATAAAGAAATTTTGATACGTTCTTTATATGCATTATTAGGGGTTGCTATTTTATCGTTTGGAGCAGCTACTTTACGAGTAGGTAAGGTTGGCTTAGATCCTTATACTGCGGCAAATATTGGTATTGGAGAGGTTTTAGGTCTGTCATTAGGTGTCTATCAACTAATAATCAATATTATTATCTTAGTATTAGTTTTTATTTTTGGGAAAAAGTATATTGGAATTGGAACACTAATAAATATGGTGCTTACAGGATTTTTTATTGATTTTTATACGTGGCTCTATGCGACATTTTTTACAATTAAAATTACGCTCTTTACCCAAGGAATTTTGCTAGTTTTTGGCATATTGATCTTTACATTTGGTGCATCGTTTTATATGTCAGCAAAGTTAGGTAATGCTCCTTATGATGCAATTGCTCCAATTATAGTGGATCGGACTCAGGCTAAGTATCGGGTAGTAAGAGTGATACAAGATATCTTTTTTGTAGTACTAGCATTTATTTTCGGGGGACCGGTCGGGATTGGAACGGTCATCAACGCATTTTTTACAGGACCATTAATTGATTTTTGGAATAAAAAAGCAAGTGTACCAATAATTGAAAAAAGTATTAAAAAGAAAGTAGATAATTAAAATTTTTGATAATTTCAAAAAGAAAAGCTAATCATTTTGTGTTAGCTTTTCTTTTTATTTTTAATTTATGAATCAAACAAAAAAATGAAAGCGATTACCTTCATTTCGAAGAAATCTTATTATTATCTGTATAATACGACTAAAATATAATATAGTATATACAAGGTTTTAAAACGTTGTTAATACAACGTTATTTACCGTTTTTTTCTTTCCGAAACATGTGTTTTAATTATTTTATTAAAATAAAATTAGTTTTTCTGATTCGTATTATTTCCAAAAATATTATAAAGGTTATAAAATCCTAAGGT